>QIFK01000232.1 GCA_003230615.1 Nitrosospira sp.
ATGCACAATATAACCTTGGTTTACTGTACAAGCGTGGACAGGGCGTAACTCAAGACTATTCGGAAGCTGAGAAGTGGTATCGGCAGGCTGCTGAACAGGGATACGCACGTGCGCAAAATAATCTTGGTTTGCTGAATGCTAATGGTCAAGGTGTAACTCAAGACTACCAAGAGGCCGTTAAATGGTATCGAATGGCTGAAGAGCAGGGATATGCTCTTGCACAATATAATCTTGGCTTAATGACTTTTAATGGCAAGGGTGTGACTCAAGACCACGAAGAAGCAGCGAGATTGTATCAACTTGCAGCGGAGCAAGGGTTAGCATCAGCACAATATGCCCTTGGTTGGATGTATGCAAATGGTCAAGGGGTAGAACAAGACAATGTACAAGCCCATATGTGGTTCTATCTTGCGGCAAACAAGGGAAACAGTAATGCAGAAAAATGGAGAATTTCAATTTCCCGAAAGATGACCCCTGCACAAATTGCACAAGCACAACAGATGGCACAGGAGTGCGAGGAGCGTAACTACAAAAATTGCAACTAAGACATATTACAGTGACCTTTTTCAATTCTTTAAGAAAATCTAGGGAAGTGGTGCGAGGATATTTATTTGCTATGGTGATATCTTACCTTCAAGAATAGTTGATACTAATGAAGTTTTGTTTTTTTGGAGGTCTTTGACGGCTACAGTGTTACATGTAGTGAGTTGAAAGGCCAAAATTACAACTCATGAACATATCAAGACTAGATTTCTCTCCACCTGTACTTGCCGTGCTAGCTGCTGCTGTTTTATTTGGGGCTAGTATTCCATTTACAAAACAGTTTGTAGGTGATATGCCTGCTATGTTGTTGGTAGGCATCCTCTATTTGGGTAGCGGCTTAGGGTTGTGTGTGTTACGCATATTTCGTGACCGTGGCTGGCGTAATCCTGAGCTTACACCTAAAGAGTGGCCCTGGTTGCTGAGTGCAGTTGCCTTTGGAGGGGTGGCGGGTCCTATCTTATTGATGTTGGGTTTGCTGCATACCACTGCAGCTTCGGCTTCTTTATTACTCAATTTTGAAGTCGTATTTACTGCCTTACTTGCATGGGTTGTGTTCAAAGAAAATACAGACCAGAAAATAGTTGTGGGTATGTTGTGCATTGTGGCAGGCGGGTTACTACTGTCATGGACCGAGCAAGACGGAAGTTTTGGAAACGGTAGCATACCCGGATCACTGTATATATTAGCTGCTTGTCTGTGTTGGGGCATCGACAATAATCTTATGCGTAAGGTTTCCGTATCAGACACTCTTTTTACTGCTGGTTTCAAGGGCATTGTTTCAGCTGTGGTCAACATCGGATGGGCGCTATTACTGGGACATACGATTCCTATTTGGCCCGTTAGTGGCACAGTTATGTTTATTGGGTTTCTGGGGTATGGGTTGAGTTTGGTTCTATTTTTGCTGGCGCTACGAGGTCTTGGGGCAGCGCGCACAGGAGCGTACTTTGGGGTTGCCCCATTTTTTGGAGTTGCCATTGCAGTTGGGTTTTTCCAAGAAAGTACGTCGGTATGGTTTTGGGGCGCAGGGCTGTTGATGGCTATTGGTTTGTATCTACATTTGACTGAACAACACGAACACGTTCATCAGCACATAGGATTGCGCCATGCACACCGCCATGTACATGACGAACATCATCAGCACATGCACGCTCTTTGGGATGAAAAGGAGCCACACCACCATGTTCATGAGCATATGATGTTGGAGCATAGTCACAGACATGTACCAGATATACATCACAGGCATACCCATACTGAGAGACCAAGTCCGGAGTCTGATGAAAATAGTGAAACATCATAAAAATAGTATAAATCGTAGCGTAATATGTTCTATTCTGGGTTACCGCAAAGCGTTTTGACGACCTGAGTATTGTTGGTCCAGAATTGGGCCGCTAGTTATTTTTTTTATACCGACACTCAGCTGACATCGCATGTGCCTGTAGACCCTCTCCGTTAGCTAGTATCGAAGCAATTACGCCGAGCCTAGCTGCACCCTGTTTCGATGCTTGGATGAGGTTACTGCGTTTCTGGAAATCGTACACACCCAATGGTGATGAAAAGCGGGCAGTGCCAGAAGTGGGTAACACATGATTGGGCCCAGCACAATAATCGCCTAGAGCTTCGGAAGTGTAGCGTCCGAGGAAAATCGTACCAGCATGTCTGATTTTATCCACCCATTTATCTGGTTGTTCCACAGATAATTCTAAGTGTTCTGGTGCGATGTGGTTAGCAATATCACAGGCTTCATCAAGGTTACGTACCTGAATTAAAGCACTACGATTTCCAAGTGAGGAACGTATTACGGTTTTGCGAGGCATTCCTTCCAGATGTCGGGCTATACTTTCTGTGACTGCTTTGATGAAATTGGCATCAGGGGATAGCAGAATTGCCTGTGCCAGTTCATCGTGTTCGGCCTGCGAAAATAAATCCATTGTGATCCAGTCCGGGTCGGTCATGCCATCACAAATCACCAAAATTTCCGATGGTCCCGCAACCATATCTATGCCTACCGTGCCAAATACTTGGCGTTTAGCTGCAGCTACAAAAGCATTGCCAGGGCCGACCACCTTATCTACTTGTGGAATAGTCTTGGTACCATAGGCAAGTGCCCCAATAGCTTGAGCACCACCAATAGTGAACACACGATCTACCTCACAGATCATCGCTGCAGCAAGTACTAAGTCACTTTTTTTGTTTTCTGGAGTCGGTACCACCATGATAAGTTCATCTACTCCTGCTACTTTGGCGGGTATCGCGTTCATTAACACCGATGAAGGGTAAGATGCTTTGCCGCCAGGAACATATAATCCGACTCTATTTAGAGGAGTTATTTTCTGGCCAAGTAGCGTACCATCAGGTTCAGTGTAACTCCAGGATTGCACCAACTGTTTTTGATGAAAGGCGTGCACTCGCTCTGCAGCCTGCTCTAGCGCTTCTCGTTGAAACGCAGGTATGTTTTTCAATGCTTGTTGCAGATCTTTTCTGGGCAATTCAAGTTCTGCTATCGAGGCCGCCGCATCCAGATGGTCAAATCGGCGTGTATATTCTAACAGGGCTTCGTCGCCACGTTCTTTTATGTTTGCGAGAATATCGGCGACCGTAGAATCCACAGCCTCTTTCTGTGTGCTTTCAAAGGCCATTATTTTTTCTAGCGCCGCAGTAAATCCAGAATCAGTGGAAGACAGCTGCTTAATCTGGTTCATAAGAGTAATTTTCCGCCTCTATGTAGTTACTTTTGACCTACGTACCAGACTATTTTTCTTGGTTGCTGCTGAGAATGCCTCAAGCATCGGCTGTATCACTTTTCTTTTTACCTTTAATGCCGCTTGGTTGATGATCAATCTCGCTGAAACTGGCATAATCTCTTCAACCGCCTTAAGCTGATTAGCATTAAGTGTGTGGCCACTGGAAACTAGATCCACAATCGCATCTGCCAGTCCTACCAGCGGAGCAAGCTCCATCGATCCATAGAGTTTGATTAGATCAACATGCATACTCTTTTCAGCAAAATGTTCCTGTGCCGTATGCAAATACTTAGTTGCTACCCGTAAGCGTGCTCCTTGGCGTACAGCTGCTTCATAATCAAAACTATCGCGCACCGCAACCATCATGCGACAGCAGGCAATATTCAAATCTAAAGGCTGATAAAGTCCTGCACCACCATGTTCAAGTAATACATCTTTTCCAGCTATCCCTATGTCTGCTGCGCCATATTGTACATACGTTGGTACGTCGGAAGCACGTACGATAATAAGCCACACATCAGCGCGGTTAGTGGCAAGTATTAGTTTACGAGATGTTTCAGGGTTATCAAGCGCAACGACACCAACTGCTTTCAACAGTGGCGCTGTTTCATCAAAAATACGACCCTTTGAAAGAGCAATAGTGATGCTAGTCATAAAGAGGCCCATTAAAAACTATATTTTACCGTAGAGCGCTAATATTTTCTGCGGTTAAATAGCCTTAATTTATACGCTTTATTTTTGCTCCCAACCAAGACAGCTTTTCCTCGATATGCTCATAGCCACGATCAAGGTGGTAAACACGGTCAATGATGGTTTCTCCCTGCGCAATTAAGCCAGCTAGGACCAAACTGGCAGAGGCACGTAGATCGGTGGCCATGACATTTGCACCGTCGAGATTAGCTACACCGCGAACAACTGCAGTATTTCCCTCTACTTCAATACAAGCGCCCATGCGTTTCAATTCCTGTGCATGCATAAAACGATTTTCAAATATAGTTTCAGTGATTATTGCGGTGCCCTCCGCTACACTGTTTAACACCATGAATTGTGCTTGCATATCTGTTGGAAAAGCAGGATAAGGTGAAGTTCGCAGGCTCACAGATTTTAATGCGTTATTCATTTTTAAATTGATCCAGTCCTCACCTGATTCAATCTCTGCGCCAGATTCTATCAGTTTATCAAGTACCGCATCGATTATGTCTGCACGTGTTTTCTTAAGATGAATCTTACCACTACTAGCAGCAGCTGCTACTAGGAAGGTGCCTGTTTCGATACGATCAGCCATAACTTGATGGATTGTGCTATGCAGTGATTTAACTCCTTCAATAGTGATAATATCACTTCCTGCTCCATAAATTTTTGCCCCCATTGAGACAAGGCAGTTAGCAAGATCTATAATTTCTGGTTCACGTGCTGCGTTTTCTAATACTGTTGTTCCGTCAGATAGTGTTGCCGCCATCATTAGATTCTCAGTGCCGGTAACTGTGACTATATCCATAACGATATGTGTACCAATAAGCTGATTTGCTTTCGCATGGATGTAGCCGTGTTCAATATCAATCTCTGCACCCATCGCTCGCAGTCCTTTAATGTGCTGGTCTACCGGACGTAGGCCGATGGCACAGCCACCAGGTAGGGAGACCTTCGCTTCACCTGCACGTGCCAGCATTGGCCCTAACACTAAAATGGCCGCTCGCATTGTTTTCACCATTTCATAAGGCGCAACTGGGCTGGAAAGATGTGCAGCTGTTAATGAAACTTCAGATTTCTTATCTACTGAAATATTTACTCCCATTTGCTCAAGCAGCTTGATCATTGTGGTTATATCTTTGAGATGCGGGACATTCTCTATTCTGAGAGTTTCGCGAGTGAGAAGGGAGGCACACAGGATGGGTAGTGCAGCATTTTTTGCACCAGAAATATATACTTCTCCTGAAAGAGGTGCACCCCCATGGATAATCAGTTTTTGCATGGATTTGAAATATTATTTTTGAACATTTGCACTAGTCTTTCTAGCTATATAAGTAGTGATAAGTAATATCGTCATAAATTTTACTGGTTGAAATGTATCATGGTTCCCTTCATCATATCGCAATGGGAAATACTATAAACTTAAATTTTTGGGATTCTACTTCGTGCCTATGGTACGGCGGCACACAAGTATCCGCACACCTCAGGAGATAAAATGAAAAAGCAGATAATTCAAACTGCCGATGCACCCCAAGCTATAGGCACCTATTCTCAGGCAATCCGTGTCAGTATGGGAGATACTGTTTATCTATCCGGTCAGATTGGATTAGACCCAAGTACAATGCAGATGGTAGGCGGAATCGAGGCTCAAATCCAGCAGGTATTTTTGAATCTAAAGGCAGTAACAGCGGCTAGCGGCGGTGTTCTTGGAGACATTGCCAAGCTAAATGTTTACTTGATAGATCTTGATGATTTTACCAAGGTAAATAAAATTATGGCAAGTTATTTTGATCAGCCATATCCTGCACGGGCAGCAGTAGGTGTGGTAGCACTTCCGCGCGGGGCATTGGTGGAGATGGATGCGATAATGGTACTGAAAGGGTGAAGAGGAATTCCGAAAATGGTCCTATTTTACCTAGTACTACTAACGGTTTCACAAGCAAGGCCTTACAGGCAAAATTTGCCAAGCTTGGTATCATCAATGAATTAGGCCTAATACTGCATTTACCACTTCGCTATGAAGATGAGACGCATATTTGTCCTATTAGCTACGTGTCTGAGGGCAAAACTGTACAAGTTGAAGGCATCATCATTCAGAGCGATGTTATGTATCGTCCGAGACGTCAACTAGTATGCCAAGTGGAAGATGGTAGTGGCATGCTGTTCGTACGTTTTCTCAATTTCTACAGTAGTCAAATAAAAGCATATTCCGTGGGTGTTCGTGTGCGTTTATTGGGTGAGATTCGCCCAGGTTTTTTCGGTATTGAAATGGTGCATCCAAAGTGTCACATTGTACGCGAAGGCGCACCACTGCCCGATACTTTGACACCAGTTTATCCAACCACCGCAGGGCTTTCTCAAGTGGTGATTCGTAAGTTGATTAGGAAAGCACTGATTGACCAAGCTAGAGTTAATAATCTGTCAGAAACGCTACCTAACAAGACTCTAACGGATTATCGGTTGAATAGTTTTAGGGATAGCGTGGTGTTTTTGCATCATCCACCGTCAAATGCATCAACTGATTTGTTGCAGGAGCGTACTCACCCAGCTTGGTGTAGGATTAAATTTGATGAATTACTAGCGCAGCAATTATCTATGCGCTTGCATTACCAGCAACGTCGCAGTCATAGAGCACCTGCATTGCCAGCTAGAAACGAACTGACGAAAGCACTGCTTAAATCACTTTCTTTCAACCTTACTAGCGCACAGAGAAAGACGTTTTCAGAAATTAGCCAAGATCTTTCAGAGATCTATCCGATGCAGCGTTTGTTGCAGGGAGATGTAGGTAGTGGTAAGACAGTGGTTGCAGCATTAGCAGCACTACAAGCCATCGAAAACGGTTATCAAGTGGCTATCATGGCACCTACTGAAATCTTGGCTGAACAACATTACCAGAAGCTTTCCAACTGGTTTGCCCCTTTGTTTAGTTCTTTAGGGGTAACGATCGCCTGGTTGTCTGGTAGTCAAAAAAGAAAGCAGCGTCAAGCCGCGCTCTCCAATATCTCTAAAGGCAATGCCATACTTGCTATTGGTACTCACGCTTTGTTTCAGGAGCATGTAGAATTTAACAAACTGGGGCTTGCTGTTATCGACGAACAGCACCGTTTTGGTGTACACCAGCGGCTAGCACTGCGAATGAAAAGTACTAAATCAGGTGTGGTATCGCATCAATTGATGATGAGTGCAACTCCCATCCCGCGTACACTTTCGATGAGCTATTATGCTGATCTTGATGTATCAGTGATAGATAAGTTGCCACCAGGTAGAATCCAGGTGGTAACTAAATTATTCGCTAATACCCGTCGCGATGAAGTGATCGTA
Organism: Nitrosospira sp.; assembly: GCA_003230615.1. Classification (GTDB taxonomy): domain Bacteria; phylum Pseudomonadota; class Gammaproteobacteria; order Burkholderiales; family Nitrosomonadaceae; genus BJGV01. The sequence continues at coordinate 7,296 of QIFK01000232.1, forward strand.
CGTATCCGAGAGGCATGTCGTGTAGGAAAACAAGCCTACTGGGTGTGTCCATTGATAGAAGAGTCCGAAGTTTTACAACTCAAGACCGCTTTAGAGACTCATGAAGTATTGAGTCTCACTTTTCCAGGCTTGAAGGTTGGCTTATTACATGGACGACTTTCTTCACAGGAAAAGTTATCAGTAATGCAGTTATTCAAACAAGGCGATATTCAGTTACTAGTTGCAACTATTGTAGTTGAAGTTGGTGTAGATGTGCCAAATGCTTCACTTATGGTAATTGAACACGCTGAACGTATGGGGTTGTCACAGTTACATCAGTTACGGGGGCGCATTGGGCGTGGTACAGAGGCTAGTGTATGTATACTGCTCTACCAGAAACCATTATCGGAAATTGCACGGAAAAGGCTTCGGATCATTTTTGAGAATACCGATGGTTTTGAAATTGCCCGCCAAGATTTACTCCTGCGTGGTCCCGGAGAATTTTTTGGTGTTCGCCAAAGTGGAACACCCATGTTACGTTTTGCTGACCCTGAGCGAGATGAAACGCTACTTAATGACGCTCGTGGTGTTGCAGAGGAGATGTTGCGTGATTATCCTGAATTGGCACAACGTCATCTCCAGCGCTGGTTGGGAGAAAAAAATAAATACTTAAGGGCTTAAAATACTAATAAATCAAAGGCTCGTAGTTTTCTGAACATGCTTTTAATTTTAGAGTTAGGCCTTAAACAATTTAGTGGGTTTAGGCGGGTGCCATTCGATGATTCTTCAAACAAAAAATTTAACCCTTCAATACCCAGGAAAGTTACTGTGCCGTGATCTGAATTTAACCGTTAATTCTGGTGAGTGTTGGGCGGTACTAGGGCAGAACGGTTGTGGTAAGACTACCCTGATACACGTACTAGGTGGTTTACGTAGTGCCGATGGCGTCAGTACAAATAGTGTGACAGTGGCTGGGAAAGCACCTCTAACCTGGCCGCGACGTGAGCTTGCGCGAAAATTGGGCATAATGTTGCAAGAAGAACCGGGTGAATTTTGGGGTAACGTAAGTGAATATGTGTTGTTGGGCAGGTATCCTCATGTTAAGAATTTGTTTGGCTGGGAATCTGTCGATCATGATATTGCTATCCAGGCTATGCAGCGTATGGAATTGACAAATTTTTCTCAACGTTCCCTCGACACACTTTCTGGTGGCGAGCGGCAGCGTGTGCGTATTGCGTTGTTACTTGCCCAGTCACCACAGTGTTACTTGTTAGATGAACCATTGCAGCACCTTGATCTTCGCCACCAACTTTTTGCTATGATGTTATTCAAGGAACTAGCCACACAAGGTAGCACCGTAATGATAGTACTGCACGATATTGCTTGGGTCAGTCGCTATTGTGATCATGTACTAATGCTTTTTGAAAATGGCCGCGTTTTAACTGGTTCAGTGGAAGAACTCTTAACTCGAGATAATCTGGAAGAACTTTACCAGTGTAGTTTGGACGAATTTGGTCTAAAGGTTTTGCGTCTTCCTGCTTCATGCACAGCGCTGGGTGTATAATTTAGTACTTGGAGTTCACCATATTTCGTAATGATCCATAAATTTTTCCGACGTTATTTTAGCCAGGATTTCCTCGTCCCTTCTGCTTCTACTGAGTTACGCATCATTCCGCGTAAGCAACATGGCGTCGCCCGCAATAGGATTAGTCCTTGTGCAATTAAAATTACATCAGGCTTGCAGCAAGCTGGATATTCTGCTTTTGTGGTGGGTGGCGCGGTGCGTGACTTGCTGTTGGGGTTGGAACCAAAAGATTTCGATGTGGTTACCAATGCTACACCTGAGGAAGTGCGTGCTGTTTTCCGTCGTTCCCGTATTATCGGCCGACGTTTTCGTTTGGTGCATGTAATGTGTGGGGCCGAGACTGTTGAAGTATCGACATTTCGTGGTAATTCATTTACTAATAATAACAATGAAACTGTGACGCACAAACATGCAGACGAGCATGGGCGGATCTTGCGTGATAACGTATTTGGTAGTCAAGAAGAGGATGCAAAGCGGCGCGATTTTACAGTTAATGCATTATTTTATGATCCAGCCAGTGAAGAAATCTGGGATTATCTAGATGGTTACGACGATATTCAGGCGAAGCAATTGCGCATTATTGGTACACCGTTGCAGCGTTATCGTGAAGATCCAGTACGTATGTTGCGAGCAGTGCGACTTGCAGCTAAACTCGATATGCAGATAGATACTGCCACTGCTGCACCCATTGGTGATCTTGCGCCACTATTACAAAATGTGCCACCATCTCGGCTGTTTGATGAAATATTAAAGCTGCTACTATCCGGTCATGCTCAAATCTGCGTAGCGGATTTAAGAGCGCGCGGATTGTATAATGGTTTGTTACCAATGCTAGATATGGTGCTTACACAGTCACTGGGCGAGCACTTCATCACACTTGCGCTCAAGAACACTGATGAGCGGGTGCGGCAAGAGAAAACGATATCGCCTGGCTTCTTGTTTGCTACGCTGTTGTGGCACGAGGTATTGACAGCATGGAATACTTATCTGGCTTCAGGAGAGAAATCCACTCCTGCTTTGCATATGGCAATGAGTGACGTGCTGGCGGTGCAAGAGAAGAAACTTGCAATTCCACGTAGATACGATGCCATCATGAAAGAGATCTGGGCAATGCAACCACGTTTTCTGGGAAGAGCAGGACGTAGGCCATTTCGCTTACTGGAACACCCACGCTTTCGAGCAGCCTATGATTTCATGTTGTTACGTTGCGAAAGTGGAGAAATTGATGTGGAGATAGGACATTGGTGGGGGACCTTCCAACATGCTAAAGTCAGTGAGCGAGAGAACATGCTGCTCAAGGGTGAAGTGTCAAAGAAGCGCAGAAGAAGACGTGCTCGCAGTGAAATTGTAACTAGGAATGTAGGCAATATTAATACTTCGGTTTCAGATACAGCAGAATAATTAAATATTGGGCGCCAATTGAATCCTATTTCTCAAGTTTTCATTGCGTTAGGTAGTAATTTGGAAGATCCAGTGTTTCAAATACGGAAAGCGTTCGATGAACTTGCAAGACTCCCCGCAAGCCGTTTACTAGCTTGTTCTTCGCTTTATCGAAGTGCGCCAGTTGGGAGATACGATCAGCCTGATTTCATCAATGCCGTGGTACAGATCGAAACTAGTCGATCCCCGCACGATTTACTTAAAACTTTGCTCGAAATCGAGCAAAGCCATGGGCGCGTACGAAGGTTACCCAATGATCCGCGTACACTTGATCTAGATATGCTGATGTATGATGAATTAAAATGTAATGGGCAGAACTTGACTCTGCCGCATCCACGCATGCATCAACGTGCTTTCGTATTAGAGCCTCTTATGGAAATTGCACAGGATTGCTATATTCCTGGCCATGGTACTGTTGTCGAGTTACTTGCCGCCTGTGCTGAACAGCAGCTTGAACGAGAGCAAAATTAGTGAAGCTAGAAAAATATCGTTACATTGTGGTTGAAGGTCCGATAGGGGTAGGAAAGACTAGCTTAGCACGGCGTATAGCTGATCACCTAAATAGCTCGCTTCTGCTGGAAGCACCAGATGAAAACCCGTTTCTTGAAAAGTTTTATGGGGACATTTCCCGTTATGCTCTACCAACGCAATTGTTTTTTCTTTTCCAGCGTAATAACCAGGTGCAGAGTTTAGCGCAAATGGATATGTTTGAACGTGTGACCGTGAGCGACTTTTTGCTAGAGAAGGATCAGTTGTTTGCTAAGCTTACGTTAAGTGATACTGAGCACGATCTTTATCAGAGGATCTATTGTCATCTGCAACCTAAGGCTCCTCCTCCTGACTTGGTGATTTACTTACAAGCCCCACTTAATACTCTTATTGACAGGGTGAAGCAGCGCAGAAGCTTTTATGAGAAAAATATTTCTGGGGAATACTTATCGCGATTGTCTGAGAGTTACATACGATTTTTTTATCAATATAAAGGCGCGCCGGTTATGATCGTCAACAGCGAGAATTTAAATTTTGTCGATAACCAACCTGATTTTGACTTATTACTACAACGAGTAGAACAAATGAGCGGTCCACGTGAATATTTTAATTGGGGAAGTTAGGATTTAACATGCGAACCACACTAAGAACCCTACAGAGAATGTGCGATAACGGAGAAAGAATATCCGTACTTACATGCTATGACGCAAGTTTCGCTTTGTTACTAGAGAACTCTGGTGTTGATGTTCTTTTAGTGGGCGATTCTCTTGGTAACGTGTTACAAGGAGAGGAGACCACATTGCCTGTGACACTGGATGATATGGTTTATCACACGCGATGTGTGGCACGTGGATCGAGTAAAGCGTTTATCATGGTTGATATGCCCTTTGGCACATCTCAAATATCACCAGAGAATACTTTTGAAAATGCGGCTGAACTTATGGCTGCGGGCGCAAATATGGTGAAGATCGAAGGTGGTCACATCATGACTGAGACAATTAGATTTCTAACTCAGCGTGGCATACCGGTATGTGCCCACATTGGTTTAATGCCTCAATCAGTTCACCTGTTGGGTGGTTATAAAGTACAGGGCAAGACTCACTCCCAAGCCAAGCGTTTGCTGGAAGATGCGGTTATATTGGAGAAGGCTGGAGCAGGCATGTTGTTGATGGAGGCTGTTCCTTCTACACTTGCAAAGAAAATAACTAAGACACTTGTTATACCCACCATAGGTATTGGTGCGGGTAGAAATTGTTCTGCGCAGGTGTTGGTACTGTATGACATGCTTGGGATCTACTCGGGAAAGAAATCTAGATTCATAAAAAACTTCATGGTCAGTGCTGATAGTATCAGTGAAGCGGTAGAAAATTATGTTAAAGAAGTTAAATCTGGGAAATTTCCAGGGTTAGAGCATGGATTCTAGTTTATAAATTGAGCGTGGAGATAATTACCGACATTTCACCTTTGCGTACACGGCTAAAGTGCGAGCCTTACGTTGTATTTGTTCCAACCATGGGTAGCTTGCATGAAGGCCATTTGTCTCTGATACGAATTGCAAAACAGAAAGCAGGTTGCTTAGTGGCAAGTATTTTTGTGAACCGCTTGCAATTTGCGCAGACCGAAGAATTTGATCAATATCCGCGCACTCTGGCGGACGATTGCAAATTATTGGAGAACTATGGTGTTGATGTACTATTCGTGCCTGATGAAAAAATTATTTATCCGGTACGACAGGAATTTTTGCTAGAGCCCCTGCCAGTAGCAAACACACTAGAGGGCAAGTTTCGCCCTGGTTATTTTAGCGGTGTAGTAACGCTAGTCCTGAAGCTTTTTAACCTTGTACATCCACAAGTAGCAATATTCGGTAAAAAAGATTATCAGCAGCTGTATATCATGCGCGAAATGGTGCGGCAGTTAAATTTATCAATAGAAATTGATGTGGGCGAAACTGTGCGTGCATCTGACGGACTAGCGTTGAGTTCCCGTAATCGTTATCTGAGTGATGAAGAGCGTGTTGAAGCTGCACATTTATACCGAGTTTTATTAAAAATAAAACAGAAAGTGGAGATTGGTGATAGAAATTTCCAGGAGTTGCAGGAAAATGCAAGAGAAACTCTC
>QIFK01000204.1 GCA_003230615.1 Nitrosospira sp.
AATAATACTTTGTGTCATACCACACTGACTTGTCCCAGGAACCCGACGTTGTAGCTGCCGTCCCAGGTGTTCCATATGTTGTTGCCATTTTTACTCCCTCCTATCCCATTAAATTTGTACAACGACTTACTTAACACCTTAGCGCCGATAAATAGCTCTTGATGATCTTGCGCATCAACTCTTCTCGTCGACTATCAACTTGCTCAGGTTAGCTGACAAAAGTGCCTCAAGTCAAGCAATTTGTCAGGTAATGTGAGGACCAAAACTACTGTTAAAAATTACGACATTTTGCCTAAATCAGTATAAATTTGGGATCATGACTCGTACAGTAGGTGCAATATTGTGTTAACTCTTTGAAACTTAGGAGTCGTTAGTAATATTTGCATTATTTTAGAATCGATTTATTTTAAACACTGAGCTACCATGATGGCAATTTTGCCAATTTCTTTCATGCCTAATCTCGAATTTTATTTTGCCGCTGACGGTGCCCTTGCTCAGTTTGTACCTGACTATCGTATGCGCGTACAGCAACTCGAAATGGCACAGATGGTAGCTGAAACTATAGCTGAAAATCGCATTTTGATCGCAGAAGCAGGTACTGGCACGGGCAAAACTTTTGCTTATTTAGTCCCTGCACTTCTAGCAGGTGGCAAAGTAATTCTTTCTACTGGGACAAAAACTCAGCAAGATCAACTTTTCCATCGTGATATTCAAACTGTGCGCGCAGCTCTTAAACTGCCTGTAAAAGTTGCCTTATTAAAAGGTCGCGCCAATTATGTGTGTCACTATCATCTGAGGCGTACTTTACAAGAAGCGCACACTAGTCTTGATGATAAGAAATATTTACAGTTGATTGAGCGTTATGCATCTACTAGCAGAAGTGGCGACAAGAGCGGTTTGGGCGAAGTACCTGAAAACGCAACAATTTGGCAGCAAGTAACTTCAACACGAGAGAATTGCCTTGGTTCAGAATGCTCCAACTACAAGGAGTGTTTTGTTATGCAAGCACGAAAACAGGCGATTTCGGCAGATGTGGTTGTGGTTAATCATCATTTGTTTTTTGCAGATGTGATCTTACGCGATGAAGGATTGTCAGAGCTACTTCCTACCTGCAATACGGTTATATTTGATGAAGCTCACCAGTTGCCAGAAATAGCGAGCTTGTTCTTTGGCGAGTCAGTAAGTACCGGCCAGCTACTGGAGCTTGCACATGAAATCGAGACAGAGGGGCTACTGAGCACCAAGGATTTCGTTGCATTGCCTGAAGCTGCATTAGCAATGGAAAAAGCAGCGCGTGATTTGCGTCTTACTATCGAGGAAGAGAACACTCGCTTACCGTTGGATGCGGTAATACAAAACCCTGAATTCAGAGAAGCACTGGATGAGTTGCTGGAAAGGCTCAATGTGTTGACCTCGCTGCTGGAGAGTCAAGCAGAACGCTCAGAAGGATTGGAGAACTGCTGGCAACGAGCACGTGAAATTGTCTTTGATATAACCCGCTGGGCTAGCCAGGCAGAGGTAGAAGGCTTCGTACGCTGGATTGAGACATTTAGATATGTGCTACAACTCAATTCAACACCCTTATCTATTGCAGAAGTATTTAACAAACAGCTAAGCGCTTCTCCCCGCGCGTGGATATTTACTTCTGCAACGTTGTCGGTTAGAGGTGATTTCTCACATTACAACAGTGAAATGGGTCTAAATCTAGAATTAAGTTCGGTACGTTCAGTCTGCTGGGAAAGCCCGTTTGATTTTGCTAATCAAGCTTTACTTTACGTGCCAACTGGTTTGCCCGAGCCTGCTAACCATAAATACACAGAGAAAGTAGTGAGAGCTGCGCTGCCAGTTTTAAAGGCTAGTCGTGGTCGTGCATTCTTCTTGTGTACCAGTCTACGGGCGATGCAGCAAGTTTATACTGTATTATTAGAGTTATTTGAACGTGAAAAACTTGATTATCCCTTGTTGCTACAAAGCCAAGGTTCACGCTCTGACATGTTAGAGCGTTTTCGCAATATGGGTAATGCCGTACTGATTGGTAGTCAATCTTTCTGGGAAGGGGTGGACGTGCGCGGCGAAGCTTTGTCACTGGTAGTTATAGATAAGCTACCTTTTGCGTCACCTGACGACCCTGTGCTTTCAGCACGTATTGAGAAACTCAACAAAGAGGGGCGCAATGCTTTCATGGAGTATCAGCTTCCGCGCGCGGTCATCAATTTGAAGCAAGGTGTCGGACGGTTAATTCGTGACGAAGTTGATCGTGGTGTGTTGATGATCTGTGATCCACGCCTTATCACTAAATCCTACGGTAAGCGAATCTGGCAAAGTCTTCCACCAATGAAGCGTACACGCGATCTAAATGAAGTGGAGCAGTTTTTTTTGTTGAATAATGAAATAGTAGAAGCGGGAAAAATTAACTGAAATATTTAGGGCCTGAAATAATCAGACCTTCTTCCCTATGAATACAAAATACGAATTAAATTAGCTTATTTTGAATATAACCAGCTGGATATCATTTGGTTATGTTGTGTCTTAGTATTTAAGCAAATAGGGTAGTGGCGTGATTTCTAGCATGGGGCCATTTAAAATCTTCCAATAAATTTCCCCGGTTTTGACACTATCTATTTGGATCACTGCTAGTACGTCATATCCACCATCAGGTGAGGGTGCTGCATTGACTATCATGCCACTTGATTGTTCTTTCATGTCATCGCTGTACAGCTCGTCCCCAGCCTCAATATGCTCTATTGTGAGGATATTCGCAAGATACATACGACGTTTTAATTTGCCCAAGTATTGGGTGCGCGAAACAATTTCCTGTCCTGGATAGCAACCTTTCTGAAAACTTATCCCACCAATAGCTTCCAGGTTCGTCATTTGGGGTACAAATTGTTCTTGGGTAGCGGGTGTGATGATAGGAATTCCGGCTTTTATATCCAACCATTCCCAGCAGGATTTACCCACCGGTACAGCATATTTTCTTAAATGCTTCCATAGCTTGGGGGCATGTTCTGGTGTAGTGATGATTTCAAAACGATTCTGAGCAAGACAGAGTATACTTTCTTGTTTATTGTGAACTACGCCAAGATGAGGACAGGGAGCTGAGTCAAATGTTTTTTCTATCGCTGCTTTAGCATGTTTTCCGGCAATGCCAATGCGTACTAGTGTGTTGCTATTATCAGCCAACTTTACCTTGGAACGTAGCACAAACATAGATAAACGTTTCTCTATTGTTGTGTACAGTGTCATTGGTAATTGCATAAAGTATCCGTCACCATTGTGCCATATCAGAAAGCTCGCTAGCATTCTTCCCTTTGGGGTGCAGCAGCTACCATATTGAGCTGTATAGAGATCAATTTTCCTAACGTCACAACTTAACTGACTCTGTAGGAATGTTGAAGCATCCTCGCCGGAGAAATAAATCAATCCAAAATGTGAAAGATCAGCTAGTATCGTCCCAGAGCGGGTATTTTCAAGCTCGGTAGAGGCATCGCCATAGTGAGTAATGCAATCATCTTTGATGACTGCATTGCGACTTTGTAAGTAAGTTTGCCAAGCTAGGTTCATGCAGGAAAAGTATGAATGATGAAGAGCACTAATATTATATGGCTAATTGTCAGGAGTGAGATATTTTGTGTCAGCTGCGTTCTTTTTATCATTCATGTTAAAGTTTCTACACTGTATACAGTGATGCTGGTTTTGTCTATTTTAGCTGGCATTGAACTCTTGCTCTATGAAATACAGTTTAAGGAGTTCAGCTTGCTGACAAAATAGTTGTATTAGAGGTGGGAACGCTAGGTGGAAGCACTATCTTTTTAATACCGTATCCTTCGCATGTTGCAGCATATCCGGATAATCTAGGCTAAAATGCAGCCCACGGCTTTCATGACGCAGCATAGCACTTTGCACGATCAGGTCGGCAGTGCTTACCAGATTGCGAAGCTCTAACAGATCGCTAGTCACGCGGAAGTTTGCATAATATTCATTGATTTCTTCATGCAGTAACTTTATACGGTGTTGCGCACGCTGAAGACGTTTATTGGTTCGAACGATACCAACATAACTCCACATAAAACGGCGTAATTCATCCCAGTTATGCGAGATAATAATTTCTTCGTCGGCGTCAGTAACTCGACTTTCATCCCATTGTGGTAATTTCATAGTAGGTAAAGGTGCTTGATTAAGTATATCCTCGGCAGCTGCTTGTCCGAATACGAGACACTCTAGCAGCGAATTACTTGCAAGCCGGTTGGCGCCGTGAAGTCCCGTGTGTGCGGTTTCGCCTATTGCATATAGATTGCCCAGGTTGGTTTTACCGTTTAAGTTGGTGACGATACCGCCACAGGTGTAATGAGCAGCGGGTACTACCGGGATGGGGTCTCGAGTAATGTCTATGCCTAGTTCCAGGCAACGGGCGTAAATATATGGGAAGTGTTCCTTCAGGAAATATGCCGATTTGTGTGAAATGTCAAGATAAACACAATCAAGACCCTTTTTTTTCATTTCAAAATCAATGGCGCGGGCGACAATGTCGCGTGGCGCAAGCTCAGCGCGCTCATCATGCAACGGCATGAAGCGCTTGCCGTCCAGAAGTTTTAGTAGACCGCCTTCCCCGCGTACTGTTTCAGTGATTAGGAACGATTTGGCGTGGGGATGGTAAAGGCAAGTAGGGTGAAACTGAATGAATTCCATATTGGCAACGCGGCAACCCGCGCGCCATCCCATTGCAATACCATCTCCAGTAGCTGTATCAGGATTGGTGGTATAGAGGTAAACTTTACCAGCCCCACCAGTTGCCAGCACTGTATTTTGTGCGGAGAAGGTGCTGACTTGGCCTGACAGATTATCCAATGCATAAGCGCCATAGCAATTGTTGCCATCATTGTCTGAGAGGCCTAATTTTATGCTGGTGATGAGATCGATCGCGATATGGTGCTCAAGCACGGTGATATTCGTATGAGCGCGAGCTTTCTCACCCAAGGTTCGTTGTACTGCTTGCCCAGTAGTGTCTGCCGCATGAATCACTCGACGTACACTATGACCCCCTTCCCTTGTAAGGTGATAACCAGTTTTGTTACCTTGGTCACGGGTAAATGGTACTCCTTGTGCAATTAGCCACTGGATGGCTTGTGGGCCATTTTTCAATACGCTGCGTGTAATTTCTTCATTGCACAACCCAGCACCTGCACTTAGTGTGTCGCGTATATGGACTTCAGGCGAATCTTTTTCAGAAAGCGCAGCAGCGATGCCGCCTTGAGCCCAGCCACTGGCACCATCAAGTAATGTCTGTTTAGTGATAAGGCCAACTTTTTTGCTTTTTGCTAGGTTAAGTGCAAGCGTGAGGCCAGCGAGACCACTGCCGATAATGAGAGTGTCAAAATAGGTATGAGACATTAGAATCTAAGTTAGCTTCACAAACCGTTATTCAAAAATCATAACAGAATTTATACGTGGCATTTATAATACCGCACAGTTTTCGTGGAATAACCTTTTTTAATGTGAACTAATGTAGTATGTATGTTGTCTCTTAGCACAGATAGGATGTATGTTGTCCTGTAGGACAGACCATACATAGTAAGAAGTGATTCTCGGTTTTCGAATGAAACTCTGAACGAGTATACTTGACCTGCCGTGTCATGATGCAGTTATGACCACAAGTATAATTCATAAAATTCAGGGAATGTGCAGCATATGGGTGACCGAGAAATTGATCAGCAATTAGTTGAACGCGCACAGCGTGGAGATAAGCGAGCGTTCGATTTATTGGTGGTCAAATATCAACGGAAGCTGGCTCGATTGTTGTCGCAATTCATTCGTGATGCCGCTGAGGTTGAAGATGTTACACAGGAGACTTTTATTAAGGCTTATAGGTCACTATCATTGTTCCGTGGCGATAGTGCTTTTTATACTTGGTTGTATCGCATAGGTATTAATGCAGCAAAGAATTTTTTGGTAGCCCAGAAGCGGCGAGCATCGGCCACTACCAACGAATTTGATATTGAGGCTGCTGAAAATTTTGAGGAAGGAAGTCAATTGCGAGAGCTGAATACTCCTGAAAATGAGTTAATGAGTAAGCAGATTGCTCAAACGGTGCATCAGGCTTTACAAGCATTACCAGAGGAATTGCGTTCGGCGATTACTCTAAGAGAAATCGAGGGGTTGAGTTATGAGGAAATTGCAAGCATTATGAGCTGCCCTACTGGCACAGTACGATCAAGAATATTTCGTGCGCGTGAAGCGATAGCAGATAAATTACAATCCGTGATGGAAATCGGCAAAGATAAAAGGTGGTAGCATGAAAAATAAAATATCGGCATTGATGGACGGTGAATTGGATAACGTTGATATTGCTGACACCATTGCTCAAATTAAGAAAACAGAAGATCTACGCAACGACTGGGCGATTTATCATTTAATTGGTGATACCTTACGTCATTTGGTAGCAGTGCCTATTGACATTACATTACAAGTTAGCAAGAAACTTTCCGCAGAACCGACCGTGTTGGCGCCACACCTTCCTTCAGAACACAAGGGTAAGGTTTTTGCTTTTTCGGTCGCAGCTTCGATGATGACAGCAGTGGCCGCAGTGGTGTGGATGAGTGTGCAGACTATGGATCGACCATTAGAATCGATTGCTGACAAATCAGTTCTTCAAGCGGCTGTACAGTCAGAACCCACCGTTATTCCTGCTTCTATTCCCGTACCAGCTCAAATTAATGACTATTTACTAGTACATGGGGAATTTTCTCCTCGCGTGTCGATGCATGGTGTAGCGCCTTATCCTTATATATATACAGTTTCTGATTCGGACAAGAGATCTACCAGATGACAAGAAGAGTTGCGATAGTTCCCTTATTGTTGCTATCTGGTCTTGTAATGCCCTCATTTGCACAGGACCCTACTAGTTCGTCAGCAGAAGCGCAGGGCTGGTTACAAAGAATTGTAGCTGCTCCCCGTCTGCACAATTACATCGGCACTTTTGTATATTCTTCTGGAGGTCATATGGAGACCTCGCGAGTCGTACACAAGGTGGATAAGGAGGGGGAAAGAGAGAGAATCGAGGTACTCGATGGTTCGCCGCGTGAGGTCATTCGTAACAATGATGAAGTGAGATGTTATTTTCCGGAAAGAAATACCGTGGTAACCGAAAAACGAGGGTTGCGCAAATTCTTTCCTGCGCTGCTGCCAGAACCGTTGAGTAAGCTTAACGACAACTATATTGTAAAAAAAGGTGAGAGGGAGCGAATTAGTGATTACGAGTGTCAAGTAATTGTGCTGGAATCTAGGGATAATATGCGCTATAGCCAAAAGTTGTGGGTGGATATCTCTACTGGTTTGTTACTTAAAGCAGCAGTGATGGATGGGGGCCAGGTGGTGGAACAGTTTGTTTTTACCCAATTGGAAATTGATGGTGAAATAGATGAAGAACTGTTGAAGCCCAACTATCTTACAAAATCTGCTAAGTTGCATATTACCAATCTAGTGTCTTCCAAGATGGAGAAAGGTGAACTTGGTTGGCAGGTAGAAAACCTCCCTCCCGGCTTCATGAAAGTCATCGAGGTGAAGCGTAGCCTTTCTGGAAGAACTACACCTATTAGCCATATTACGCTTTCGGATGGTCTGGCTGCTGTTTCAGTGTTTATTGAGCCAGCTGAAGAAGGTGATTTTCAGCCCGTTCAAAAATCCTTTCCTCGCCAGGGTGCCATGAATATTTATACCCGAACAGTGGGAGGTAATATGGTTACTACGATAGGAGAGGTGCCGCCGGCAACAGTGATACAGATTGGTAACTCTGTGGTAAATTACAAAGTCAAATGGGCAGAATAAAGAGCAATCATAATAATAAAATTATGATTGACTTAATACAAGAAGAACAGAACTAGCAAAAGAATTAAGCCATGTATTTTCTTCACTTTGTTTAGATTTTTTAGCATCAACCCGAGATAATTCCAGATATAAAACTTGACCAAAGTTCAGGTTGAGGATTTCAACTGCGTAGTATTAATTTTTCAAGGACAAGAAATTGATGCATAAATTTTTTCTAGCATTGTTATTCGGACTTTCTTTCTCTGTTTTTGCGCAGACTAAACAGTTGCCTGACTTTACTGATCTCGTTGAAACGCAAGGGGCGGCCGTAGTGAATATTAGTACCACCCAGATCCATAATACATACGAGAATCAGGTAATTCCCGGAATGCCAAATATTCCAGAGAACAGTCCGTTTTTCGAATTTTTTCGTCGCCATACACCTCATGGCGTTATTCCTAAGGGGGCTCCTAGGGAGTTTGAATCTAAATCGCTAGGCTCAGGTTTTATCATCAGTGCAGACGGGTATATTTTGACCAATGCTCATGTAGTCAAAGCTGCTGATGAAATTACTGTCAAACTGAACGATAAACGAGAATTTCGAGCTGAAATAATAGGCGTTGACCGCAAGACTGATATAGCTCTTCTGAAGATAGAGGCCAGCAATTTACCTCAAGTAACCCAAGGAGATCCCAACAAACTCAAAGTAGGTGAATGGGTTGTGGCGATTGGATCGCCATTTGGCTTTGAGAGCAGTGTGACAGCTGGTATTGTCAGTGCTAAGGGGCGATCATTAGCACAGGAAAACTATGTTCCTTTTATTCAGACTGACGTAGCCATAAATCCCGGAAATTCTGGGGGACCGTTGTTTAATATGAAGGGTGAAGTGGTTGGCATTAACTCACAGATATATAGCCGCACAGGTGGCTACATGGGTCTGTCATTTGCTATTCCTATTGACGTTGCTACAGACATTTCTAACCAATTAAAAGATACAGGGAAGGTAAGTCGTGGCAGAATTGGCGTGATGATTCAGGAAGTGACCAAAGAATTAGCTGAATTATTTGGTCTAGCTAAACCTAGTGGCGCCCTGGTAACTTTGGTACAAAAAGGGGGTCCCGCAGAGGAAGCCGGTATCAAAACGAAAGATGTGATCATGCGATTTGATGGTAAAGCTGTAAGTACTTCTAGCGATTTGCCACGCATTGTAGGGGCTACTAAACCAGGATCAAAGGTATCAATTCAAGTGTGGCGGAATGGCTCTACTAAGAAAATGATAGTGTTAGTAGATGAATTTCCATCAGATGAGAAAATTGCTAGTCATGGAAGCAAAAAAAGCAAGGTGCCCGATACATCTAACCGTATCGGGCTCGCTTTGCGCGAGCTTACTAACAATGAGAAAAAACAACTTGAAGTGAATAGTGGTTTACTGGTAGAAGCTATACGGCCAGGTATCGCTAGTCGTGTCGGAATACGGCCTGGTGATATAATTCTTGGCATAAATAACCAAGATGCGGTTACTGTTGAGCAATTTAACCAATTGCTCAACAAAAGTAAGGAAGGTCGCAATATCGCGTTACTAGTAAAGCGTGGCAACACAACCTCATTTATTACCATGCAGCTCAAAGGAGGCGACAGTAAGTAGTTTAGTCCTGCCGGAATCAGTTAGTCTGATTATATATGGCCGAAAGGAATGCCATCTTTGCTTTGATATGGTCGCCGCTCTAAAGGAATTGCAGGTGCGGTATTGTTTCCATGTTAAATTGGTAGATGTGGACAGCAACGTCGAACTATTAGCACAGTACGGCGAACGTATTCCTGTGCTAATAGCGGATGAAGAGGAAATCTGTCATTTTCATCTTGACCCAATCGCGTTAGATGCTTATTTTGCTAAAATTCGCTAGAATGTGCGCTTCTTGAATCAACATAAAGCGGGCAACGTGGAAAACATCTTCGGAATCAAGCTATAAGCTTTCATGAGGGCACAATATGTGCCCTTTTTAGTTGTTCCAGTGCTAAACCTTGACCATTATTTCTCCGCTTATCGGACTTTAACCTCTAATGCAGCACATTCGCAACTTTTCTATTATCGCACACATTGACCATGGCAAATCTACCTTGGCTGATCGTATCATTCATTTGTGTGGTGGTTTATCAGATCGCGAAATGGAAGCGCAAGTATTGGATTCAATGGATTTGGAGCGCGAACGTGGAATTACCATAAAGGCACAGACTGTCGCACTTGAATATAAATCATGCGAAGGTAAATCTTATCTTCTGAATCTGATCGATACTCCTGGGCATGTAGATTTTTCTTACGAAGTGTCACGATCCCTTGCTGCTTGCGAAGGTGCGTTACTAGTTGTGGATGCGTCACAAGGTGTTGAAGCTCAGACTGTAGCAAATTGTTATGCCGCCACTGAGCAGGGTATTGAAGTGGTACCAATACTAAATAAAATTGACTTACCTGCAGCCGAACCTGCACGCGTTATTGAGGAAATTGGAGATATTATTGGTATAGATGCCCAAGATGCTCTGCGTGTCAGTGCTAAGACGGGCGAAGGTGTAAAGAATATCTTGGAAGAGGTGATCACACGTATTCCGGCGCCGAATGGGGATCCTGCTGCGCCGCTGAAAGCGCTTATTATTGATTCATGGTTCGATAATTATGTTGGAGTAGTGATGCTGGTGCGAGTGGTAGATGGAGTTCTCAAACCTAAAGATAGGATTCTACTCATGGCGAGTAAAGCCTCTTACTTATGTGAAGAGGTCGGTGTATTTACACCCAAATCGAAAAGCAAGGCATCTCTAAGCGCAGGAGAAGTTGGCTTTATCATTTCTTCTGGTATCAAGGAGTTAAAGTCTGCCAGGGTGGGAGACACTGTTACTCTGGTAGAATGTCCAGCCTCTCGACCATTACTTGGTTTTAAAGAGATTAAGCCCCAAGTATTCGCTGGATTATATCCGATTGAATCAAATCAATATGACGTTTTACGTGACGCACTGGAGAAATTAAAGCTCAATGATTCCTCACTGCAGTACGAGCCTGAAACATCGCAGGCCTTAGGTTTCGGTTTCCGTTGTGGGTTTCTTGGTCTGTTGCATTTGGACATTGTGCAGGCTCGTTTAGAGCGTGAATACAATGTGGACCTTATAACTACTGCACCGACGGTAGTTTGTCAGATAGTTATGCGTGACGGCACGGTATTAGAAATTGAGAATCCATCTAAAATGCCTGACCCCTCTAAGATAGAGGAAATACGCGAACCAATTATTACTGCCGCTATACTAGTTCCTCAGGAATATGTTGGCTCTGTAATTACGCTATGTACTGGCAAGCGTGGGGTGCAGAAAAACATGCAATATATGGGTAGGCAAGTGATGCTTACTTATGAGATGCCGCTAAACGAAGTAGTGATGGATTTCTTTGACAAACTCAAATCTACAAGTCGGGGATATGCTTCACTAGATTACGAGTTTAAGGAATTTCGTGCTTCCGATTTAGTCAAGCTAGATATACTCATCAATGGGGATAAAGTAGATGCACTATCGCTTATAGTGCATCGTACGAATAGCAATCACCGGGCGCGTGAATTGGTGCGAAGAATGCGTGGTTTGATTCCACGTCAAATGTTTGACATTGCAGTGCAGGCTGCGATTGGTGCGCACATCATCGCCAGAGAGAGCATCAAAGCATTGCGTAAGAATGTGCTCGCTAAATGTTATGGAGGTGATATTAGTCGAAAGCGTAAGCTGTTGGAAAAACAGAAGGCAGGGAAGAAACGGATGAAACATGTGGGCAATGTAGAAATACCACAAGAAGCGTTTCTAGCAATACTACAAGTGGGTGACAAATAGTAGAAGAGAATGTTGGTAGTCATACACTGATATGGCTACGTGGATATCCATGTTTAGTCGGATAATAGATATTATTTAATAGGACACGGAATGAATTTTCCTCTCATCATGTTGATCCTTCTGGTAATTACTGGTTGTATTTGGCTGCTTGACTACTTCGTATTACAGCGTAGTCGCTCACCAGAGTCTAATGAGCCGTGGTGGGTGGAATATCCTAAAAGTTTCTTCCCGGTAATTCTGATTGTATTCTGTTTACGCTCGTTTTTGGTGGAGCCTTTTAAGATTCCATCCGGATCAATGATTCCAACTTTATTGGTGGGGGATTTTATTCTGGTTAATAAGTATACCTATGGTATCCGGTTGCCTGTTATTAATCTAAAGGTGCTTGATACGAATGAGCCTAAGCGTGGTGAGGTGTTAGTGTTCCGTTATCCTGATGACCCTTCTATGGATTACATCAAGCGTATAGTAGGTCTTCCTGGAGATTTAATTACTTATCACAATAAGCAACTGATCGTGAATGACGCTCCAGTTAAAATGGAACCAACAGGCGAGTATACTTATGTCGAATCTGGTTTAAATTATGTGTACAGTCGGAGCTATATAGAGTCATTAAATGGGCACAGCCACACCATTATTCTTAATCCGGAAATGCCTGGCATACAGATTTCTGGGGTACGTCAGTTTCCATCGCATGAAAATTGTGACTACAATAACTCTGGATTTAGCTGCAAGGTACCTGCTGGAAATTATTTCACAATGGGAGATAACCGTGATAGTAGCAGTGATAGTCGTTACTGGGGGTTTGTTCCTGAGCGTAATATAGTTGGCAAGGCCTTTATGATTTGGTGGAATTTTAGTGATCTCAGCCGAGTTGGATTGTCTATTAAGTAGTTGGAGTAGAGCTCTTAAATTTTAGGAGAATAATATGCGTCACGACGTAATGTATAAGCAAAGGGGCGCAAGTTTATCAGGTTTATTTTTGTGGTCGTTTGTGCTGTTTTTTGTTGCTGTTTTAGGAATGAAACTGGTCCCGGTGTACAGAGAGTACGCAGCAATAAAAACAACTTTAATAGCAATAGCCAATGATCCTGTTTTGCAGAATGGAACGAAAGCAGAAATAAGGACGTCATTTAATAAGCGAGCACAAATAGATGATATAAG
>QIFK01000143.1 GCA_003230615.1 Nitrosospira sp.
CGGGATCGGAAGATGACTTTGGCTTCTCGTGTAGAAGGTTTAAGTAGAGTTGTGTATCACAACAAGCTTGGTATGCAGAGTAATCGAGTGGAGCGTGTATGGGGAATCGCGCAAGCAATTGGTTTGCAATTAGGTGGTAAGGCGCTTGAAAAACAAGCGGGCGAAGTTGCAATGCTAGCTAAGGCTGATTTGCTCACCGACATGGTAGGAGAATTTCCAGAGTTGCAAGGGGTTATGGGACGCTATTATGCGAAACATGATGGAATGAGCGATGAAATCGCTTTCGCAATTGAAGACCATTACAAGCCGCGATTTGCGGATGATGATTTGCCTCGTAATATGATCGGTATTTGTGTTGCGCTTGCAGATAAGTTGGAGGTTTTAGTTGGCATGTTTGGTGTCGGGCAAATTCCTACGGGTGACAAGGATCCATTTGCATTACGCCGCCATGCGTTCGGAGTTGTTAGGATGTTGATTCAAAAACATCTTGATATTAGTTTGTATGATTTGGTTTCTCTCACAGAAAAACATAAGCCGCAAGACATTAGGGTTGATATACTTGAAGTTGTCGATTTTTTATTGGATAGAGCGCGGCGATATTTTATTGACCAGGGAAATAATTATCATGCGATAGAATCGATTATTATTCAATATGGAAAGGCATCTCCCTTAGGTGTACTCGCAGATTTTATTCCCAGGACAACGAAGTTTCTCTCAACAGAGGATGGCCGCATTCTAGCTAATGCGAACAAACGTATAACAAATATTCTAAAAAAATCAGGCCAACAAGTAACCCGTGTTGGTACTTCCTTGGATGGGCTAAGCAGACCAGATCCAAGTCTATTTGAAAGCGATGTTGAAGTGAATCTATGGGACGTTCTACAAAAGATAGGTAAGAAATCGGAGGCGCTTAAGTCTGAGAAACATTTCGCAAAGGCTTTAGAGGTTTTAGTTCCACTTGCACCTCTGGTAAAAGAATTTTTTGATCAGGTCCTGGTAAATGCTGAAGATCTAAGAGTTCGGAACAATAGATTTCTGCTATTAAAATGTGGACGTGTTTATATGAATCAAGTAGCCGATTTAAGCTTAATGGTTTCCTGAACTCTATGAAGCTGATTATTCTCGATCATGATGGTGTTATTAATTACGATAGCAACATCATTACAAAGACCCCTAGCGAATGGAGGCCTATTCCTGGAAGTCTAGAGGCCATTGCTCATCTTCACCAAATGGGATATCGGGTGGTGGTTGCCAGCAACCAGTCCTGTGATCGTAAAGCATTGGATATGCTAGTATTTAATGCTATTAATGATAAGATGCACAAAACAGTGAGTCGGGCTGGTGGGTGCATTGATGCGGTATTTTTCAGTCCATATACCAACGTTGAAAAGCATGATTACCACAATTCTTTGATTATGATGTTTGAAGAAATTGCACAACGTTTTAATACTAATTTAAAGGATGTACCAGTGGTCGGTGATGTGTTGCGCTATTTGAAGGCTGCAGCATCGGTAGGTGCGGTCCCAACCATGGTTCTTACTGGAAAAGGTAAAAAAATAAGAGCAGCGAGAGACCTACCCAAAAGTACGAGAGTCTTTGCCGATCTGGCAGCTGTAGTTGATGCTTTGACAAAATGAATTCGGCTATCGCGGCACTACGCTCGACATTTTATACTTTATTACAGATCATCATTACCCCGTTTTATACGTTAATTATTCTTGCCTCGTTCCCGCTGACCCCACTAAATCGCTCTCGTATAACTTCAGGATGGGCGCATATAATGTTGTATTTGATTCGCGTCATCTGTGGTGTACGTTATCGTGTATTGGGTATAGAGAATATTCCTAAAATACCAAGTATTGTGTTGTCTAAACACCAATCAGCATGGGAGACACTCGCATTTCAGCAGATCTTTCCACCACATGTATGGGTACTTAAAAAAGAGCTACTTCGCATACCATTTTTTGGTTGGGGATTGGCGATGACCAGTCCCATCGCAATTAATCGCAGTTCAGTGAGGGCGGCGCTGAAACAAATCGTCCAGCAAGGGAAAAACAGACTAAATCAAGGGTTTTGGATAGTAATTTTTCCGGAAGGTACGCGTATCGTGCCTGGGAAAAAAGGTAAATATGCAATTGGTGGTGCATGGCTCGCTACACATACTGGTGTACCGGTAGTTCCAGTTGCACACAATGCAGGAGAGTTTTGGGGCAAAAATTCTTTCATTAAGCGGCCTGGTACCATTACAGTTAGTATAGGTACGTCGATAGATCCTGCAGGAATGAAGGCGAGTGAGCTGAACGCTAGGGTAGAATCTTGGATTGAGTTAGAAGTCGCGCGTATTGGTGAGAAGAACACTATATAGAGGCCAAATGACAAGGGATTCATCCCAGTCTTCATGTGTAGACAGAAAAACACGTAAGAGAGAAATGCGCCGTGTTACTTTGAATGGCAAAGAAGTGCCATACACTCTAAAGCGTCGTAGATGCAGGGCAATAGGTATGAAAATAGATTGTGATGGCTTGACAGTTAGCGCTCCTCTGAGAGAGTCATTAAGTTGGGTCGAATCTGTATTACAAGACAGAGCCAAGTGGGTCCTAAAAAAACTAGACGAATGGGAAAACAAAGAATCGGTCAGGCTGGTGTGGGAGGAATCGGAAATTTTTCCGTTACTTGGAGAACCATGGCAGTTAGCAACAACTGCATCTAGAGTGATGCAAATGGCTAAAGTGAAAGTGAAAACAAATGTGGAAAGGAGACAATTAGCATTGCCATTACCATCTACGCTAACTACTCAAGAAGTTGAGAAATTCGTAATGGAGTGGTATCACAAACAGGCACTAGTCTGTTTCAGCAAGCGCACGGCATGTTTCGCGAACAAGCTAGGTGTACCACGCCCTCAATTGCGGTTGTCGCGTGCCAAAACCCAATGGGGTAGCTGTGACATGCGTGGCATTGTTTATCTAAATTGGCGACTGATTCAACTGCCGCTTAGTCTGGTGGACTACGTTGTTGCTCACGAATTGTCACATCTCATTGAGATGAATCATTCTTCAGCATTTTGGAAAACGGTAGAAAGTATATACCCAAACTATTTGGTGGTTCGGGAAGAATTGAGAAGGCTTAGGTAAGGGCAGCATTTTTGATACATAATTACTAAGTTTACATAGGCTCATTTATTGATTTGTATCTATGTTAGTATTTTGCATCAATTATTTTGGTAATTGTTTCATGCGTACACAATATATTGCTATTTTGTTGGTCTTGATGCTACAAGCCTGTGGGTTGAAAGGGCCTCTTTATCTTCCACAAGATTCGTCATCAGAGATACAGGAATCTCAGGTGGAAGGACAAAAATCAGAGATACAGGAATCTCAGGTGGAAGGACAAAAGAATTGAGCGGGTTTCCTTTTTTTGAGTATCACGATGCTAAGCTTTGTGTCGAATCAGTTCCTCTAGATCGTATTTTCAGAGATTATGGTACACCTTGTTACGTTTATTCACGTTCTGCGCTGACTACTACTTTTCATGAATTCGATACTGCCTTTGCTGAACGTGATCACTTGGTGTGCTATGCAGTAAAGGCTAATCCCAGTCTTGCTATTCTCAACTTATTTGCCAAACTAGGTAGTGGCTTTGATATAGTTTCTGGTGGCGAGCTACAGAGAGTTCTCAAAGCAGGTGGCGATCCACAAAAAATAGTGTTTTCTGGAGTAGGAAAACGCTCTGATGAAATTCGAGCTGCGCTTGCTGCTAGTATACTCTGCTTTAACGTAGAATCAGAAGCGGAGCTGGGGGTTTTAAACCAAGTAGCGTGTGAAATGGATAAGATTGCCCCGGTGAGCCTGAGAGTTAATCCTGATGTAGATGCAAGAACTCATCCTTATATTTCTACTGGTCTCAAAGAGAATAAATTTGGCATTCCTTTTAACGAAGCAGAAAAACTCTATGCCTCTGGTGAAAAACTTACCAATGTTCGTATTATCGGATTGGATTTCCACATAGGCTCACAGTTAACTGAAATTGCTCCGTTTTCTGAAGCCTGTAGGAAGATGCTTAGTTTGTTGGATTGCTTGGAAGCGAAAAAAATCCACATTGAGCACTTGGATTTAGGTGGCGGACTTGGAATTCGTTATTTTGAAGAAAATCCACCATCAGCTCAGAATTACGTTACGGAATTATGTGCCGACATTGGTCATCGTACCCAGCGTATCTTGATTGAGCCTGGACGTTCCTTGGTGGGGAATGCTGGTTTATTGCTAACCCGTGTCGAATATATCAAGCATACATCTCATAGAAATTTCGCCATTGTGGATGCAGCCATGAATGACCTTATACGTCCGGCTTTGTACGATGCTTACCATGAAATTTTGCCAGTTATTAGAAACGACAATAAGACTAAAAATTACCAAATAGTAGGCCCTGTTTGTGAAACTGGAGATTTCCTTGGGCATGACCGTAAGCTTGCACTGGCTCAAGGGGATCTACTTGCTGTAATGTCTGCTGGTGCTTACGGTATGAGTATGAGTTCCAATTACAACAGTCGTCCCCGTGCTGCCGAGGTTATGGTAGATGGTGACCACATTCATCTTATCAGGGAGCGCGAGTCTGTGGAGGAATTAATTTCTAACGAAAGAATTTTGCCATAGTTGGTACGTGAGAGAAGACTGAAATATTGCTCAGTAAGTGACAGGATAACGATGGTTCTTTTGTAAGGTCTATTATCTTTTAAATTCTGATACCGTATCAAAACTACCCGTTACAGCAAAAGAATCGTAGCAAGTCCTAGGAAAATAAAAAATCCACCGCTGTCGGTTACGGCAGTAATCATTACGCTGGAACCTTTGGCTGGATCACGCCCGAGTTTATGAAGTGTTAGCGGAATCAGCACTCCCAATAATGCCGCTAGAAGAAAATTTAATGCCATCGCCATAGTCATTACTAAACTAAGGGAGATGCTGTGATAAATTAAGAAGGCAAACAATCCAACTACACTGCCACAAACTAGACCATTAACAGCACTTACGCCTATTTCCTTAGTAAATAATTTGCGTGCATTGCTGACATTAAGTTGTCCTAAAGCAAGGGCACGTACGATCATGGTAATGGTTTGGTTACCAGAGTTTCCGCCGATACTAGCAATAATTGGCATTAGTGCCGCTAACGCTACCAGTTTTTCGATGGAGCCCTCAAATACGCCAATTACACGGGAGGCAATAAATGCTGTCACTAGATTTAAAGCTAGCCAAATCCAACGGTTCTTTACACTCTTCCATACTGGTGCAAATAAGTCTTCTTCTTCGCGTAAGCCTGCTAGATGCAACGCTTCATTTTCTGATTCCTCACGGATGAAGTCCATAACTGCGTTTACGGTAACGCGCCCCAACAATTTACCATTCATATCTACCACTGGGGCAGAAACAAGATTATAACGTTCGAATGCATGCGTTGCTTGCTGTGCTTTTTCATCTGGGTGAAGCTTCATCATTTTTGTTAACATCACCGCTGAAACTTCAGCATCAGTATCACTCACCAGTAAATGATTTACTGGGAGCACACCCTTGAGTTTTTCATCTCGATCTACTACGTAAAGTTGATCAGTATGGTCGGGCAGTCCTTCTAAGCGGCGCAGGTAGCGTAAAACAACTTCTAGTGTTATATCTTCGCGGATAGTTACCATATCAAAATCCATCAGTGCTCCCACTGCATCTTCTGGATAGGAAATAGCCGAGCGTAACTGCTCTCGTTCCTCCGTCGGCAGCGTCTGAAACAGATCATCAAGAACATTGCGCGGCAGATCGGGGGCTAGATCAGCTATTTCGTCGGCATCTAGTAGCTCTGTCGCGGCTACTAGTTCCCCGCTATCCATAGTGGCAATAAGTGTTTCGCGTACTGCATCTGAGGTTTCTAACAGAATCTCACCGTCTCGCTCTGCCTTAACCAAATCCCAGATCATGAGACGGTCTTCAAGGGGAAGGGCTTCCAAAATATAAGCAATGTCAGCGGGATGGAATTTGTCGAGCAGGCCTTGTAGTTCTAACAGGTCCTGTTTATGCGCCAGAGATTTATCTAATTCCTGGTGCGGAAACTCCTGCATTTGTACGAAACCTTCTACGAGTTTGTACTTGCTCAGTAGATATATCACTCGCTGCAAGTTTTGTTGCAGATTTTTAGTTTCGAGGTCGTTGTGATTGTTTGTTCCAGTCATGGCAAGTCGTTACAGTGACGACACAAAATTGTGAGATTGTAAGGAAATTCTAGAGATACGTCGAATATTTATTATGAGAAAAAAGGTTAGCAGAGAGTATGCGCCATACCAACAAGAAAACCAGAAAAAATATTCAAGGAATTCTTGAAGAGGTCATTCTGCTGAGAATGATATCTGATTTTTTCAACAGCCACGGGGTATTGCGATTTCGGTCATAGAATCTCGGGTTAGGAATCATAGCAGCAAGGCGAGCAGATTGCTTTGCAGAAATCGATGAGGTGGACACATTGTAATAATATTGGGCGGCAGCTTCAGCACCGAACACGTCGTTGCCCCATTCAATCACATTTAAATAAATTTCTAGAATCCGACGTTTGGTCATTACATTTTCTAGCATCAAAGTAATGATAGCTTCTTCCATCTTACGCCAAGGTGTTTTTTTATTTGAGAGAAATAGGTTCTTTGCAAGTTGTTGGCTGATAGTGGAGCCACCTGCAATAAATTTACCCATTTTTAGGTTCTTCTTATAGGCTTTCTGTATTGCCTTAAAATCAAAACCTTTATGTTCCAGAAATTTGGCATCCTCAGCAGCTATAACGGCGCGTTTTAGATTAGAAGAAATGAGTTCGTAAGATACCCACTTATTGTGTAACTTTATTTCAGCATTAGGATTCTTCTTTTGTAATATATATAGCCGGTGCTGCATGAAAGCGCTGGTAGACGGATTGTAGAAATTCCAATAAACAACATGGCAGAGTATCCATATTTGATAGAAAAAAACTAGACAGAATAGAAAGAGGAGAATTCTCCAGGGCCAATACCTGCGAGGTTTTATCACTTATTTCTCATATTATTCTATATGTTTAATTTTTTGACTTAGCATCTCAATCAGTGGCTTGGTTTTAGGCCTCACCCCACGCCATATGAAGAACGATTCTGCGGCCTGCTCCACCAGCATACCGATGCCATCAGACAGATGTGTTGCGCCTTCTTGTCGAGCAAATTGCAAAAAGGGAGTATTCCTATTGCCGTACATTATGTCGTATGCAAGCGATTCAGTGGAGAATATGCCCAGCGGCAATGATAGCGCTTTACCGATAAGGCTAGCGGAGGTGGCGTTGATTATAAGGTCAAATTCTTTCCCAGAAATCTCTGCATAATTACTAGATACAATATTTTTATACGAAGAGAATTGTTGCCGTAATCCATGTGCTTTTTGTACGGTACGATTTGAGATTACTAGCATGCGTGGTTCTTGTTTCAGCAATGGCAGCATTATGCCGCGAGCTGCACCACCTGCACCACATAGCAGCACCCGCTTGGCCGTAATAGCGAAGCCTAGATTGTCTACAATATCGCGTATTAGTCCAGTTCCATCAGTGTTGTCACCGTATATTTTGTCGTTATCAAACACTAGTGTATTAACTGCTTGTGCAGCAATTGCTTGTTCAGTTAGCTGGTTTGAAATTTTGTAAGCTTCAACCTTGAATGGGACAGTTACGTTCATACCCTTTCCGCCATTCTGCCGAAAAACTTCTGTTGCTGTTACGAAACCATTCAGTGGGGCAAGTATGGTTTTATAACATATGTCCTGCCCAGTCTGTTTTGAGAACTCGGCATGGATAAGCGGCGATTTGCTGTGGGTGATAGGGTTACCAATGACGGCGTAAGTATCAGTCATATGTGAAATAATTAGAGTTAAATATGGCAGTATTAATTAAAGGCGCTAACTTGCTTTAATTATTTGCTCATCAGCTCATCCGAGCGGGTAAACACCCAGGTGCGTGTAATGTGTAAGATGTCGGTGTCTCGACTAATATCAGGAGGGAAAGGAGCAAATCCATTTTGCCCAGCAAGTTTAACGATATTTATAGCTGCTTCATCCAGAATTTTCTTTCCTGACGAGCGATTTATTTCAATCGATTCCAGATTACCGTCTGCCATAATGCCAACGGTGAGTTGTAAATGTCCATAAAGCCTATCTCGTTTGGCAGCTTCAGGATAATTTAGGTTCCCAATACGTTCCACCTTAACACGCCAGTCTTCGACATAGCGTGCAAAACGGTATTCTTTCGTACGAGCGCCGATGAACTTTCGTTTTGGACGCTTCTGATAAGCCTCATAATCTTTGGCAATCTGCGCCTCTAAGCGAATGATTTCACGGCTGCGCTGAATCAAGTCGAAGGCATCCGGGATTTTCTTTGCTTGTTCTGACTTCTCCAAACGAGAGTTGGATTGATGAATACTTTGCTTACTATTGACAGCGGTCATTAGCTTTTTTGCTTCCTGCTCAAGTTGCTTCGTTTTTTGTTTGGCTTTGGTTACATCAATTGATTGCTTGTGCTTAGGAGATAGTGGAAAAGGTGTCTTGGCGCGACGGTTGTCGTCGGTATTGCCACCACCGTCCAAATTAGCTTGTGCCAGCGTATCTGCTTTGTATGGTTTTGATATGGATTTACTATTTACTAGTACTACTTCTAGTGGTGTAATCGCATTTTCAATCTTTGGAGTTGGAAGTTTGAAGGTAACACCGAATAGCACAACTGCATGAAAAATAATAGATATGAATATAGCCACATCCAAACGTGATGATGGATCAAATATCCAGCTGCGGAATGCGGCGAGATTAAAATCTGGCATATTTGCTGTGGCAGTCAATGTACTAAGTATATTCTAGGAGATTTAAACTGGAAATGTGCTAAGTCCTACTTATTGTAGGCAACAATGGTGCGCTTGTCACATTGTGTCAGCCTCCACTTCATTCTTCCAGTTTTTTGATGAACCTTGCGTTAACAGAGAGATCCAACAAATCAACCCGTAATATTTCTAATTCGACATGGGTTTCTAGAAACATTTCTGGCAAAGAGGGCACTCTTGTTACCAGTGGTAGGCGATCTAATTTTACAAGATTTTCCTTGATTACTTGTGCGCTAGTAGTGCTAATTTTTTCTTGTAACAGCCAACGCAAACACCAATACCGTTCCATGTTGCGTTGGAATTCACTGTAGGCTTCATAAGTTTCCTCGAATTCTCTCATTGATGATAATAGACTACTACACCCTTTGGGATAAGGTGGCGTCTCACTTCTCATTAGTGCAATTAATTGTCTCTGATTAATAAGGTCGACATAGCGGCGCATTGGAGAACTGAACCAAGCATACTGTGAGACACCTAGACCCTGATGTGGAGCAGGAGAAGTACTCATTCTTACTTTTCCGCTACTTTGGTTACGATAGATTCCAGTAACACCGCCGTTAGCTAACTGTTTTCCCCATTCAGCGTTAACAAAGATCATTAATTCTGACACTAACTTATCTATTGGTGAATCACGTCGCCGCTCGTTAATGGTGACATTACCTTCCTTAATACTGAATCCATAGTCAATTTTTTCGTTGTTACTATCATTAGCTTTACCGCGAGAAGTTTCCATTTTACGAGCGAAATTCCACAGAGTTTTTAACTCTTGTCCAAAGACACAATCAAGGCTGTTTTTCTCTAAGGTATATTCATTAAAATGCTCTACAAGCGTGTCATATCGAAGATTAGCAGCAATTTTCACTTGTTCAATACAACTGTGCGTAGTGGTAACGGTGAAATCATCGGAAACGTTAAGATACATTGAAAGTGCGGGACAAAGTCGTCCTTCGCCCAGCGTGTAGTGGTGTATCACAGTTTCTGGAAGCATGGTAATTTTATTGCCAGGTAAATAGACGGTAGAAAGTCGCTGTGCAGCTACAATATCCAGGGGTGATTTCGGCATAATTCCTAGAGCAGGTGCGGCAATATGTATACCGATACGGAAACTACCGAGAGATAGAGGAGTGACAGAAAAAGCATCATCAATTTCCGTGGTAGCGGCATCGTCGATACTAAAAGCTACTACCTTCGCTATAGGTAAGTCAGCTAGATCACTCATTTCTGTACATGTATCTAGTACGTCAAAACCTACTCCTTTCGGGAAATATTCCAGCAAGAATCGGTTGAGATGGTAATCGTGAGAAGAGGGTATGGCGCCACATTTTTCCAACAGATTTGGTAAATTTAGCTTGGATGAAGCACAAGCTTCATCTAGTGCCTTCCATTCAACTGTACTCTTGTCAGGTTTATATAAAAGATCTGGTAACAATGGCTTGAATTCTTCTGGTAGAATAAACTCCCCTAGAAGATGAGCATAGCGCGTTTGTTGTTCTACCTGGCGGCGTTTCTTTTCCTGACCCGCAAGAGCCGCCTTAAGAGCACTAAGTGGCGCGGCTTTATAACGCCCCTTCCCTTTTTTGTAAAAATACATTGGGGCACTATGAAGTTTAATTAGAATTGCTGCAGCTTCTACTGGACTGGGTGAGTAACCAAAATACTCTGTGGCCAAGGCATCGCTAAAAAACTCCTCATCGCAAACGCTACATTCCCAAAGAAAATTTAAATCTAATTCATCCGCCACTTTTTTCGTGCAATCCATGAATTCAGACAAAATTGGTTTATCAAATCGTAGTAATACCGAAGAAATTTTAATTTTTGAGCGTTTACCATGGGGTGCTTCCACTTGTAGCGAGGTCATGTTGTTTGAAAGAATTGTACCTACTTTAAAAGTACCTCTCTCCTCATAGAAAACGTTCATAGGTCCTTTCTTGTAGGTGCGAATATAGAATGTGACTTGAGTTGACGAAGCGAGGGGATTAATTGTTTCGTCATAAGTAATATTATAACTCTAAAAGTGAATTTACTTACTATCTCGAGATTAGTTGGCAACGATTAGGCAACGGGTTAAATAGTTTGTTTGTATACGTAGTGTAGAAGATTGAAAAAAACCAATAGTAGATGGTCGAAGTTAGTTTATATTTGTTTCCAGTTATAAAACCGTCTTTATGTAGTTAGAGATTTCCTGCGCGGTCCGATTTTGAAGCGGTGGTGCAGATAGTGGGCTAGTTTTTTACTTGATACCCCTAGAAGCATCCTTAGGTAAGATGTTCCACGATTTTAAATATTGCTTTTAGATACCTACATTTCATCTTACTTTAGGCAATCATGCGTGCAATCTTTGTAATACAATGACCAATTTTTTAGTGATTGTATTTGAAGATTGGTGGACTTCCAAATATATGGTTTGCGCATGATTTAACGCAGCATTATCTATGCAGCCATGATTAATTTCACACTTGATCAGTAGTACATTTAATAAGCTAAGCAATTAAATATAAAACAATAAAGTATTAATATATCTTGATGACTCCTGAACTAATAACACTCATGTTATCAACTATTGCTATTAGTTGTTTACATACGGCAACAGGTCCTGATCATTATTTGCCATTTATTGTATTGTCGCGGTCACAAAAATGGTCGATTACGAAAACTATTATTATTACTATCACGTGTGGTATTGGACATATTCTTAGTTCGGTAGGTGTTGGGTTAATTGGGGTTGTATTGGGGTGGCAGTTATCCAACCTATCTTGGTTTGAAGGACACCGCGGAGATATTGCAGCGTGGTGTTTATTTGGTTTTGGAGTTGCTTATTTATTATATGGGTTGTGGAAGGCAAACAAAAATAAGCCACATAAGCACTTTGATGTAATAGATGAAAGTGTATATGTTTACGAACATTGTCATGGTGACATTGTTGCACCTAAAAGCCGAGTAAAAGTTACACCATTAGTTCTGTTCGCTATTTTCGTAATGGGGCCAACTGAACCCTTACTTCCATTATTATTCTATTCGGGCACACAGCGCTCTTACCTGGAAGTTATAGTAATAATTATCGTTTTTGCGCTATGCACTGTATTAACGATGTTAACTATGGTGTTATTAGGTATATATGGCTATTCATTTTATGATACAGAAAAATTAGAAAGGTATGTTCACGCAATTGGAGGTTTGGTTATAACTATATGCGGTACTGGAATGCTCTTTTTGGGCTGGTAAATACAAGAGTCTATTCATTTCCTATAGATTGAGTTTTTGAGATTAGTACATCCTATTTTAAAGAGATATGGAAACGAAAGAATGGAAATTTAACATTAGGCAGAAGGTAGACTCAATGAGTAACTAAGTTACGGTATCAGAAAAACAGTATATTTTATTGCGGAAAAATTCGGTTTGATGAATAAACATTTTAGGAAAACTGTCGAGGAATTGATGATGGAAAACTAAGGATCGAGTTTGAAACTGGAATCTTTGTGGTAGTTGCTGTGCAGGGATCTACCATATTATGGATAGTGAGATCTTAGGGGATACCTGGACCATTCCCTATAACTATCAAGTTTTAGCTTGTCATCTTGTTTTGTTCAATTAGTGCATAGGCCGAATGATTATGGATGGACTCAAAATTTTCTGATTCCACCATGTAGGCGTCAATTCGTGCATCTTTGTTTAATTCTATAGCCACATCGCGTACCAAGTCTTCAACGAACTTAGGGTTGTCGTAAGCTTTTTCAGTTACATATTTCTCATCGGGTCGCTTAAGCAATCCATAGAGCTCGCATGATGCCTTGTCTTCTGCTATTCGTACCACATCTTCGATCCAAACAAAGCTATTGGTTGATTGTGTGCACCGTAGTCAGCAATTTTCTTGGAACATGGACATAGGCTAGCTACCGGTACAATCACCTTCATGGTGAATTCGTAGTTCCCATTTTTTATTTCTCCGATGAAAGTTACTTCATAATCCATGAGGCTTTTAACTCCGGAAACTGGAGCAGATTTGTTGATGAAATAAGGAAATGTCATCTCGATATGGCCGGAGTCCGTCCCCAGTTTTTTTATCATGGTACGCAGAATGCTCTCGAATGATTCAACAGAAATTTCACGTTCTT
>QIFK01000093.1 GCA_003230615.1 Nitrosospira sp.
CCGATAGCATGCTAAGCAAGCCAACCCAATAATACTTTGTGTCATACCACACTGACTTGTCCCAGGAACCCGACGTTGTAGCTGCCGTCCCGGGCGTTCCATATGTTGTTGCCATTTTACTCCCTCCTATCCCATTAAATTTGTACAACGACTTACTTAACACCTTAGCGCCGATAAATAGCTCTTGATGATCTTGCGCCTTAACTCTTCTCGTCGACTATCAACTTGCTCAGGTTAGCTGACAAAAGTGCCTCAAGTCAAGCAATTTGTTTGTATTAATGGGATAATCAAATTGATAAATTTGATTATCCCATTCCATGGTTTAGTAAACAAAATAGTAGTAAGTTAAATTGGGGCGTATCGCGAACATTTGAATTACAAAAAAAGAATTTAAACCAATGCTAACACTTTCCGAATCACGTAGCGTTTTATCCGGCTTTGATACGTATTGATTATTATTTTGAATAAAATTGATTTTTCTTTTAGCAAAGATAAATTAATTTCAGATTTTCATGGATAATTCGCTTAAACTCATCCATATAAATTTGTTTTATCAAAATCTTTTAACATGTCCATCATTCGGGTTGTTCTTGACGTTCCTTTAGATATCTTGTTTGACTATATTGCACCGGGTGTAACGAAGCAACATATTGGTGCCCGCGTACAAGTTCCATTTAGGAGGAAATTAGTAATCGGAGTGATTGTTGAGGTGACTTCTAGCTCCCGTGTTTCTGAAGGCAAGCTTAAATCCGCTATATGTATTTTCAGTGATGTCCCTCCATTACCTAAAGCGTTGTTAGACCTTTTCAAGTTTTGCAGTAATTACTACCATTATCCTCTTGGAGAAGTAGTGATGAATGGATTGCCCACCAGGCTGCGCAGCACTAAACCTTTTGTACAAAAGTCTCAGGTCGCTTCTCAATTTCGGATTACAAAAAAAGGACATGTGGCGGATACAGCATCCATTTCTGGCCGGAGTTTTCTCAAGCATCGTCTTTTGATCTTGTTAAAAGAATCTGATGTTACTAATGTAAGAGAGATAAAACAACTTTCGCCGGGTGCGCCAAAGGTGTTGAAGGAATTTGTGAAGTTGGGATGGGTAGAAGAAGTATTCTCTACATTCACTCCTCCCTCTGAAACCTCTTTAGAGTTTGCTCTTACAACAGAGCAGGAGGGTGTCGTAAATGAAATTGTTGCTGAAGCCAACCAATTTAACACTTGGCTGTTGCATGGCATCACTGGAAGCGGAAAAACTGAAGTATATTTGCGGTTAGTTGCTTTGCAGTTGCTTAAAGGGCGACAAACACTAGTATTGATACCAGAAATTAGTTTGACGCCGCAACTAGAGGCAGTGTTTCGTACCCGTTTTCCAACTACGCCGATAATAAGCTTGCATAGCGGGCTTAATACATCTGAGCGTGCAAACGGCTGGCTACAGGCTCTGCAGGGCAAAGCCCAAATAATATTGGGTACACGTCTTGCGGTGTTTACACCGATTCCAAACCTTGGTTTGATCATCGTGGATGAGGAACAGGATAACTCGTTCAAGCAGCAAAGTGGATTGTGCTACTCGGCACGTGACGTTGCTATTTTTCGTGCCAAATATACAAATATTCCAATAATACTTGGTTCAGCTACACCATCGTTGGAAAGCTATTACAATGCAATTAATCGCCGTTACCGTATGTTACGTTTATCATCTCGCGCTGTTGATAAAGCCGTGCTTCCCAACGTGCGCTGCATTGATACCCGAGCCGTCAAAGTTAGAGAGGGCTTATCTGAGCCGCTGATTGCAGCTCTGGAAAAAAATCTTGCACTAAATCAGCAAAGCCTAATTTTCATCAATCGCCGTGGTTTTGCGCCAGTACTGATGTGCAAATCTTGTACATGGACTGCGACCTGTGCCCGTTGTACAAGCCGCCTTGTAGTACATTTGCAAGAGAAAAAATTACGTTGTCATTACTGTGGTTATAAAGAAAGTATTTCATCTGTCTGCCCCAAGTGTGGTAGCCAAGATATTGCACCTTTTGGTCATGGTACGCAGCGGGTAGAAGCAGCACTAGTAGCACGTTTTCCTTATGCGAAAATTTTGCGAATAGATCGAGACAGTACCCGTCGCAAGGATGCATGGAAAGAAATACTGGAAGATATTCACGAACAGCGTGTAGATATTTTGGTTGGCACACAAATTCTTGCGAAAGGACATAACTTTCCTAACTTAGGTCTTGTGGGTATTTTGAATTCTGACGCTTCGCTTTATAGCACTGACTTTCGCGCAGCAGAGTACCTTTTTTCGCAACTCATGCAAGTCGCAGGTCGTGCTGGACGTGCCAACATCACAGGGGAGGTATTGATCCAAACTAAATTTCCTGGTCATCCGTTGTATCATGCATTACGACGACACAATTACGAAACACTTGCACAAACGCTATTGACCGAAAGAAAAGCAGCAAGTTTCCCGCCGTTTGCCTATCAGGCTTTGTTGCGAGCAGAAGCACCTAAGCTTGAGACCGCATTGGATTTTCTTGCAAGCGCAGCAATGTCGTGGCCGGTAGGGAATGTAGAAATGTTCGACCCAGTTCCTGCGCAAATGGCGAGACTCAAAGGAATGGAGCGGGCGCATTTATTAGTACAGTCTAGTTCGCGCAAGGAGCTACATAAATTTCTCACTTCTTGGCGCACAAAGCTGGACAAGCTTTCCATTCGTAATACACGTTGGGTACTTGATGTAGATCCGTTTGAG
Source organism: Nitrosospira sp. (assembly GCA_003230615.1). Taxonomy (GTDB): domain Bacteria; phylum Pseudomonadota; class Gammaproteobacteria; order Burkholderiales; family Nitrosomonadaceae; genus BJGV01. The sequence goes on from QIFK01000093.1 coordinate 2,744, forward strand.
TTTTAAACTAGACAATGCTTCTTGGGCCAACATACCCTAGAACAGTCCATGCATCGACCACTGCTAGAACAGAGTTAATAATACTGCTACGTTATGAAGATGATGCATCCATATTACAATTAGCCTAGTGAATTTCGGCAAGTAGTTTGCTTATCATTTGTTCTGCCTGGTATAGATAGCTTCTCCCAAACAGATTTAGGTGATTCAGGATGTGATAGAGATTGTAGAGTGTCTTGCGAGTTTTGTAGCCGGAGTCGAGTGGATAAGCTTCCCTATAGGCCGCATAAAAGGTTTCGGGAAAGCCACCAAAAAGTTCAGTCATAGCAAGGTCCGTCTCGCGGTCACCATAATATACTGCTGGATCAAACAATATAGGATGTCCCATGGGATCAAAACTGTAATTCCCATTCCACAAGTCGCCATGTAATAGTGATGCAATCGGTGGTGTTCCCGGAAAGAAAGCATCTAGTTCCGCCATTAGATGCTCGCCTTGTTTCTGTAATTCTCTTGTATAGCCGTTGGTTTGAGCAAGCTGCAGTTGATAGCCAAGGCGGTGCTTACGCCAGAATTGTATCCAGTCAAAAGAGAACTCATTTATCTGTGGCGTAGAACCGATAGTGTTGTTCTGCATCCAACCAAATTTTTCAAAGGACATTCGATGCATTGCTGCAAGCCCTGTTCCTAGGGCTGTACTTCCACACTTGGAAGTGCTCTCTATATCAAGATATTCCAGCACCAACCACGCATTAGTTTCGTTCCTTCCCCAGCACACTGGAGTAGGAACACGTAGGGTGTGTGAATTTTTAATTTCTTGTAGACCTGTTGCTTCCGCTTCAAACATTGACATGCTTGTTACATTATTTAGTTTGACGAAAAAGCGATAGTTGCCGCCTTCAATGCAATAAGTTTGGTTAATACAACCCCCGCTGATGGAGGAGATCTTTTCCACAACAAACGGGGTGTCGATGGAGGCTGAGATTTGTACAGCAATATCTGACCAAGAAGGCATGTGTTAGCGGTTTACCAAATTGCACTACTTTCAGGAAAGCCCTTTTCTTGCCAACTTGATCGCTTTACGCACCTGTGACGGGGCGGTGCCACCAGCTTGGTCTCGGCTCTTTATTGAACCATCCAGAGTCAGCACTTTGAAGATATCTTTTTCAACCAACCGAGAGAACTTCCGTAATTCATGCAGAGTAAGCGCACTCAAATCGCAGCCTTTCTTCTCTGCGAACCGTACTGCTTGAGCTACAGCTTCATGTGCATCACGAAATGGTAGTCCCTTTTTTGTAAGATAGTCCGCAAAATCGGTTGCAGTAGAGTAGCCGCATTTTGCCGCATTACGCATTGTATCCTTGTTAACATGAATACCATTAAGCATGTCGGCGTAAATACGTAGTGTATCGCTGAGTGTATCTACGGTGTCAAACAGAGGCTCCTTGTCCTCCTGGTTGTCTTTATTATAAGCAAGTGGTTGTGCTTTCATCAGTGTCAGCAAAGAAATAAGATGACCATTGACGCGTCCAGTTTTGCCTCGCGCTAGTTCAGGTACGTCTGGGTTCTTTTTTTGCGGCATAATAGAAGAGCCAGTACAGAAACGGTCGTTTAGTTTGATGAATCCAAACGATGGGCTCACCCACAAAATTAATTCTTCAGATAACCGTGACAAATGCGTCATGATTATTGCTGCGCAAGCGCAGAACTCGATGGCGAAATCTCGGTCGGAAACTGCATCAATCGAGTTTTTACAAATATCTTCAAAACCTAATTTTTTTGCTACCATCTTACGGTTGATAGGGTAGCTGGTTCCAGCTAAGGCCGCTGCGCCAAGTGGAAGTTCGTTTACACGTTTTCTACAATCAGACAACCGGTTAGTGTCGCGCTTCAGCATCTCGAAATATGCCATGAGATGATGACCGAAAGAAACAGGTTGAGCTATTTGCAAATGAGTTAAGCCCGGCATCACCGTATCTATATGTTTCTCAGCAAGATCTAATATTGCCTGCTGCATAGTTTTGATGAGGTTGATTATGTCATCAATGGAGGCGCGTAAATAAAGCCGCACATCAGTTGCTATCTGATCGTTGCGTGAGCGCGCTGTATGGAGTCGTTTGCCAGCATCGCCAACCAGTGTGGTTAGGCGTTTCTCAATATTGAGATGCACATCTTCTAGTTCTAACAGCCAATTAAAAGTACCACTATGGATTTCATCTTGAATCTGACGTAATCCTTTCTCAATGGCGACCAGGTCTTTTGCACTGATAATTCCCGAGGCAGAGAGCATCTGGGCGTGCGCAAACGATCCCTGAATATCGAAATCTGCTAATCGCTGATCGAATCCTACCGATGCAGTATAACGCTGTACCAGCGTAGAAACTGGTTCCTCAAACCGCCCTGACCAAGTTCTTTTATGGTTTGTAGCTAATGAGTTTTTCTTTTTTGGAATTTTCATAATGCCTTGTCAAAAATGAAAGTATGTGCAACCCTTTCCGAACTTCTAATCTTTATTTAGACTTTTGAAGTGATAAGTATAAATCAAAAATCGCATCAGCACTCTCTGCCAAACTTTCGTAACCTTGGCGTAATTCTACGTATCTTGGTTATCGTGAACGTTATCGGCTTTATGGCAGCGTTACTCAAGGCTCCAACGTGGTCTGGGGTTATACAAGAATTCACAGAAATCGCGGTCATTATCCAGCCTATATTATTGATGAATTTATTACTATTGTATGGCCTATATAAACCACTTTCACGTTTATCCTACGCTGTCGGTGTCTCCTTGGTGCTAGTACTAGAACTGATTTTGGCAACAGGAATGTATTGGTTTGGTGAGATGGTGTCCGCCAACATGGATATAGGAGTGGTCATTCGCTATTGGTTGTTGAGTCTTGCCGTTACCGGTGCGTTGCTGGCATATTTTAACTTACGTAGCCGAGCACTCTCTCCTGCCTTTGCAGAAGCACGTTTACAGGCGTTGCAATCACGTATTCGTCCCCATTTTCTGTTCAACTGCATTAACGCTGTTCTTTCGCTAATTCGCACAGATCCAAAACGTGCTGAGCATGCACTGGAAGACATGGCCGATTTATTTCGGGTATTGATGGCCGATAATCGCCAATTATCGCCATTGCAACGGGAAATCGAATTGTGTCGCCAATACTTACAATTGGAGCAGCTACGTCTGGGAGAGCGACTTAAGGTCGAGTGGCATATCGACAACTTGCCGTCAGAAGCACTGATCCCGCCACTGGTGTTGCAACCACTACTCGAAAATGCTGTGTATCATGGTATTGAGCCTATGGTTGATACCGGTATCATTAACATTAATATCTATAAAAGCCGTAATGAAGTTCACATAGTTTTGCGTAACCCTTATCAGCCAGAGGGAAAGCACCATAGTGGCAATAAAATGGCGCTGAACAATATTCGCGAGCGGTTGGCATTGCACTTTGATGTAGAGAGTAGACTTGAAAGTAAGGTCAGTGATGGTGTTTACCATGTTCATATCATCATCCCATTCGTCACTACGGTATAAAACAACGAGGAAGCAAAAGAAATGAGTAATTCCCCGTTAAGAGTTATGGTTGTAGACGATGAAGCCCCAGCACGTAATCGGCTCAAGGATTTATTGCACGACAGCATGGAAAAAATTCCGGTGCAACTGGCAGGAGAAGCATCAAATGGACTAGAGGCACTGGCACTGTTGCAGACACAGCATGCTGATGTGGTATTACTTGATATCCGTATGCCTGAAATGGATGGGCTGGAGCTAGCGCAGCATTTGCTCAAACTACCCGTACCACCTGCGTTTATTTTCACTACTGCTTATGATGTATATGCAATCCAGGCATTTGAATTACATGCCGTAGATTATCTGCTCAAGCCCATACGCCTGACACGATTATTGGAGGCTTTGACGCGTATTGGTACGGTAACTCCTATACAGCAGGAAGTGTTACAGAAAATTCGTCCCAGACCACGCACACATCTTAGTGTACATGAGCGCGACAGAATTCATTTGATTCCTGTAAGCGACATAGTGTACTTTCGTGCCGAGTTAAAATATGTGACAATCCAAACCTGTGAGAAAGAGTATTTGCTGGAAGAGTCATTGACTCGTCTGGAAGAGGAATTTCGAGAACGTTTTGCGCGCATTCACCGTAATTGCCTGGTAGCAAAAGACTACATTGCTGGATTCGAGAGAATTGAGGAAGTAAGTGGAGAGGCACGTTGGATGCTGTTGCTTAGAGGATTGGAAGAGAAACTTCCAGTAAGCCGCAGACAGCAATACATCATGCGAGAACTAGGATAAAGACTGTTAGCCAACCTTGCTGGTTTAGGGATAGTTTTGTCGCTCTTTAGACTGCCACGACTTCAATGTCGGGTTCCATCGATCTCAACAGACCCTCAATGCCCCTGAGTGTGCCAGAAATTGAGCTTGGACAGGTACCGCATGCACCTTGATAATGTACGCTGAGCACATTACCTTTAAGGCCGACTATGTGAAGATCACCCCCATCACCTTGCAGATAGGGTCGTATTTCCTCGTCAAGTAAGGCATTGATTCTGTCGAGGCGCAGCTGGTCTTTTGAACTTAAATCTGAGATGGCAGTTTTTGCCGTCGCTATCGTGGTTTCAGATTGTGTAGCCGCCGCTGGAGCGGCTCGGATCGGGTCAGCAACTTCACGAGCTAAATCTGGCCAGTTAGCATTTCCATCTTGCGTAACTGTGATCCAACGATCTACATAAAACACATTAGTTACGTGATCAATCTCGAACAATTCGGTAGCGAGTGGGTCATTTTTTGCTTGTTCCGCACTGTCGTAAGAATGAGTAATTCCCCAAGTTAATGGTTCCTTCAAGATAAATTTAAGTGCGTTCGGATTTGGTGTACCTTCTATTTCAGAAATTTTTGGCATCTTAATTTCCTATCAAGCATTACCGATCGAAACATGCATTGGATCATCTTCGGCCTCGGTCGAGATCGTGGCTACAGAATTTAGCGCTGCGTGTAGCGTATGCCATGGCAGGATCGCGCATTTGACCCGAGTAGGAAGGTTGCGCACCCCGAAAAATACTGTTAGATGTCCAAGATGATGATTACCATTAGGTTCAAGCTTCCCAATCGTCATATCACGGAATTCTTGGATCAGCGTTTCAGCGTCTGCTTGTGTCTTTCCTTTAACATTAGCAGTCATCATTGACGCTGATGCTTTACAAATCGCGCACGATTCACCTTGAAACGCGATGTCATTGATATATCCTCTACTGAGATTGAGTTTAATGTTTAAGTGGTCTCCACATAGCGGATTATGACCTTCGGCCGAGCAATTCGCGTTGTCGAGTGAGCCATAATTGCGCGGGTTCCTATTGTGATCAAGGATTACTTCCTGATAGAGTGATTTTGTATTCATTATAAAAAAATCTTCTGTATTTTTTGAATGCCTGAGATTAAAGCATCAACCTCAATCATGCTATTGTAAAATGCAAAAGAGGCGCGCGTGGTTGCTGGCACTTTAAAGTGGCGCATTACTGGCTGTGCACAATGGTGTCCTGTGCGCACAGCGATGCCTTCTTGGTTCAGGAGTGTGCCTATGTCGTGCGGGTGTATTCTGTCAACAGAAAATGAAAGGACTGCAACCTTCTCTGCAGCGGCACCGATAATACGTATACCTGGTATTCGGCGTATCTGCTCAGTTGCGTAGGTTATCAGATCATGTTCGTATGTCGCGATCGTAGACATGTTAACCGCAGATAGATAATCAACTGCAGCACCGAAACCAATCGCAGCCGCGATTGGTGGTGTGCCTGCTTCGAATTTATGTGGGATCGTGTTATAGGTGGTTTTCTCAAACGTCACCGATGCTATCATGTCTCCACCACCTTTGAATGGTTGCATACGTTCAAGTAGAGCGGCCTTACCATAGAGAATGCCGATTCCAGTTGGGCCACATAGTTTGTGGCCTGAGAATGTATAAAAATCGCAATCAAGGTCTTGCACGTCGATTTTCATATGTGGTGCAGCTTGTGCACCGTCAACTAGTACCGGTACATCACGAGCATGTGCAAATTCTATCATTTGCTTAATCGGATTAATGGTGCCAAGTGCATTCGATACGTGTGTAACACCTACGAATTTTGTGCGTTTGTTAAAGAGCTGCTTATATTCATCGATCAAGAGCTCTCCCGTATCGTCGATAGGAACAACACAGATTTTTGCTCCATTTTCTTCTGCCAGCATTTGCCACGGTACGATGTTTGAATGGTGCTCAAGGGTAGTAAGAATAATTTCATCGCCGGAACCAATAAACTTACGACCGTAACCATGAGCAACTAAATTTATCGCATCGGTAGTACCGCTAGTGAAGATTACCTCCCGATCTTCATTTGCGTTGATGAAGCGTTTTAGCTTATGGCGTGATTTCTCGTATTCAAGAGTAGCCGTTTCAGACAGATAATGCACCGCACGGTTGATGTTGGCATGTTGCGTAGTTTGGTACCTTACCATGCGATCAATTACTGGCTGTGGCATCTGGCTGGAAGCAGCGTTGTCCAAATAGGCTAGCGGTTTACCATCGATCTTAAGCTTGAGGATAGGAAAATCAGCGCGGATATGTTCGACGTTGAACATTGAGGTGCTGAGTGACTTCAAAGAAGGTTCAACGAGTTTCATGGTCTAGCTTCTCTGGGTTCGTTCAAGCACTGTTTGCTCTAGCTGAAATTTGAGCGATGCAATAGGTATGCGGTCAATAATTTCAGCGCCAAATGCATATGTCAGTAGATTACGCGCTGTGACTTCCGATAATCCACGGCTTTTAAGATAAAATATTTCCTCATTGTCAAGCTGGCCGACGGTTGCACCATGCGCACATTTCACATCATCTGCGAAAATTTCGAGCTGCGGCTTAGTATCGACTCGCGCCTTGGAGGTTAATAGAAGGTTGCGGTTCGACTGCGAAGAGTCTGTGAGCTGCGCATCTGGCCGTACCATGATTTTGCCGTTAAACACCGCGTGTGCAGCATCGTCAACAATGCATTTATGCAGTTGGCGACTTGTACAATGTGGCTTCGTATGATCAATACAGGTATGCGTATCAGCAAGTTGGCGGTTAGAGATCAGCGCAAGTCCATCAGCCGTACACTCGGCGCCTTCATCTGCCAACAGCACATTCAGGTTATAGCGTGAAATGCGCGCTCCAAGCGCAACACTGACCGACTGATAGCGGCTTTCCCGTGCAAGTGACACCGCACAGTTTGCTATATGAAATGCCTGATTACTATCGCGCTGTATTCGGATATGATTAACAATCGCATTATCGGCAAGTACGATTTCGGCTACCGTATTGGTGACATACGCTTCTTCTTGCAATGCGACGTAATCCTCGAGAACTGTCACTGCACTTCCGGATCCAGAAATCAACAGGCAACGTGGGTAGCTCGCTACTTCTTTTTGCGTCGCAATAAATAATAGATGTACTGGCATTTCAACTGATACGTTACGCGGCACGATGATAAGTGCTCCTTCATGTAGGAACGTAGTATTAAGTGCTGCAAAAACATTGTCCTGAAACTCGGTATGATGGCCGAGGTAAGGTTCTATAGTTGCCAGGTTTTCTGATGTTGCCGCTGACAGATTTGAAACTACCACGCTAGAATCTTCGGATGTATCCGACAACTGCGTGGATAAATGAGGTGCATACACGCCGTCAACAAACACGAGTCGAGTTACCGCTTCTGAAAGATAGAAGTGCTCTACATCGGAAACCTGCAGGGGTGATGCTATGCGTATTGGCTGGAACGACATTTTGGTAAGTGGCGAAATATCGGTGAAACGCCACTCTTCGTCGTGTATATTTGGCATCCTTAGTGCACTTACGCGGTCAACCGCGTTGGCACGCAGCCGGTTAAGTTTCTCCAGCGGACTCGTTGCTAGTTGTGACTGCCCGTGGAGCAGATTTTTGAGATAGCTGTTACCCGTAACTACACTCATGCTTATGTCCCTACTGTGGCAGGCTGTTCGACACTGACCCAATCATAGCCATGTGACTCAAGATCGAGTGCAAGTTCTTTACCGCCCGTCTTAACGATACGTCCTGACTCCATTACATGTACGTAATCCGGTACGATATAGTTCAGCATGCGTTGGTAGTGTGTAATCAGTATGGTTGCATTATCCTTTTTGGCAAGCTGATTAATACCGTTAGCGACGATCCTGACTGCGTCAATGTCGAGGCCGGAGTCGGTCTCATCGAGAATAGCAAGCCTGGGGTCAAGTAGTGCCATTTGTAATATTTCATTGCGTTTTTTTTCCCCTCCGGAGAAATCTTCATTAACGCTACGATCCAGAAAATCTGGATTCATTTTAAGTAGCTTCATCTTCTCGCGGACGAGATCGTCAAACTCAAGTGGATCAAGTTCGTCTTTGTTCCGTTGTACTTGTGCCGTATTGTAGGCAAGGCGTAGGAACTGGTTATTCGCAACCCCTGGAATTTCTATAGGGTACTGGAAGCCAAGAAAAATGCCGGCCCGCGCGCGTTCTTCCGGTGCTAGATCAAGCAGATTCTTACCTTCAAAGACTACTGTGCCGCCCGTGATTTCGTAGGCAGTATGACCGGCAAGTACCTTGGCAAAAGTGCTTTTACCCGAACCATTTGTTCCCATGATCGCATGCACTTCGCCGCTTTTGACAGTAAGATTAATTCCTTTGAGTATCTCAATGCCGTTGACAGTTGCGCATAATCCACGCACCTCAAGTAACGTTTTACTTTCTTGGTAAATCATCCGACACTTCCCTCAAGCTTCAAACCTAGAAGATTAGTTGCTTCTACTGCAAACTCCATCGGCAGTTGTTGAAAAACATCCTTACAAAATCCGTTGATGATCATCGACACCGCTTCCTCGTTGCCGATACCACGTTGTGCGAAGTAGAACAGTTGGTTTTCGCCGATTTTTGATGTCGACGCTTCGTGCTCGACTTTAGCGCTGTTATTACGCACATGAATGTAGGGGAAGGTGTTTGCGCTACACTGATTACCTATCAGCAACGAATCGCATTGTGAAAAATTGCGGGCACCTGTAGCAGTCGGCGCAACCCTGACTAGTCCACGATAGCTATTGCTGGCGTGACCAGCTGATATGCCTTTACTAACAATAGTACTGCGTGTATTTTTACCAATGTGTACCATCTTGGTGCCGGTGTCGGCTTGTTGATAATTATTGGTTACTGCTACCGAATAAAATTCGCCAACTGAGTTGTCACCCTGCAACACACATGAAGGATATTTCCAGGTAATTGCTGAGCCAGTCTCAACTTGGGTCCACGAAATGCGAGAATTTTTACCTTTTGCCAGGCCACGCTTGGTAACAAAATTGTAAATACCACCGACGCCGTTTTCATCCCCTGCGTACCAGTTTTGGACTGTCGAGTACTTGATATCTGCGTTGTCGAGTGCAATTAACTCAACCACTGCTGCGTGAAGCTGGTTGGTATCAAACTTAGGCGCGGTACAGCCTTCAAGATAGGAGACTGTTGCTCCTTCCTCAGCGATGATAAGCGTGCGCTCGAACTGTCCTGAATCCTGAGTATTAATACGGAAATAAGTTGATAGGTCCATCGGGCATTTTACGCCTTTCGGAATGAAACAAAATGAACCGTCGGTGAACACTGCTGAGTTGAGCGCAGCATAGTAATTATCACCGATTGGAACTACGGTACCAAGATACTGTTTTACAAGTTCGGGATGTGTATGAACGGCTTCCGAAATTGAACCGAAAATGATGCCGACCTCAGCAAGCTTCTCTTTGTAGGTGGTCGCCACCGACACGCTGTCAAAAATTACGTCAACCGCAACTCCAGCAAGTGCCGCACGCTCGTGCATTGGCACACCAAGTTTTTCGAATGTACGCAGCAACTCAGGATCAACCTCATCCATACTAGCCAGTTTCTTCTTCGTCTTTGGTGCAGAGTAATAGCTGATTGCCTGGAAATCGATCTTCGGGTATTTAACGTTTGACCACTTTGGTTCTTCCATTTTGAGCCATTGTTGATAGGCTTTGAGACGAAAATCTAGTAACCACTTAGGTTCATTTTTCTTGGT
>QIFK01000148.1 GCA_003230615.1 Nitrosospira sp.
TTCCGGCTGTGGGTAATTTAACTCCAGCAGCCAATTGAGATTTGACAAATGCTTCTGCAAAAGTGTGCCCCACTCCCATTACTTCGCCAGTAGATTTCATTTCCGGCCCAAGTATGGTGTCCACACCGGGAAATTTGATAAATGGAAATACGGCTTCTTTCACCGAATAATAAGAGGGAGTTGTTTTGCTAGCTACACCTTGTTGGGCGAGTGTTATTCCTACCATGCAGCATGCGGAAATTTTTGCTAACTGTAGCCCGGTTGCTTTGGATACAAAAGGAACAGTTCGCGATGCTCTTGGGTTTACTTCAAGCACATATACGACATCGCCCTGAATGGCAAACTGCACGTTCATTAAACCCACAACCTGAAGTGCTTTCGCCATTGCTTCAGTCTGTCTGCTTAATTCATTTTTTATAGTGGGTGACAGACTGAAAGGGGGCAGTGAGCAGGCCGAATCACCTGAGTGTACACCAGCTTGTTCAATGTGTTCCATGACACCGCCTATCAGTACAGTCTCGCCGTCACAAATCGCATCCACATCTACTTCAATAGCATCGTTTAGAAAACGATCCAATAACACCGGCGAGTCGTGGGACACTTTTATCGCTTCACGCATATAACGTTCTAGGTCTCGTTGTTCATGGATAATTTCCATTGCGCGTCCACCTAGTACATAACTAGGGCGTACTATCAATGGATAACCAATTTCATTGGCAGCAGTTAGCGCAGCTGAAGAATTACGCGCAGTGCGGTTAACAGGTTGCTTTAACCCAAGGTGATGCAGCATATTTTGGAAACGTTCGCGGTCTTCCGCGCAATCTATCATGTCTGGACTGGTGCCAATGATGGGTACCCCATTGGCCTCAAGATCACGGGCGAGTTTTAGTGGTGTTTGTCCACCATATTGTACGATTACACCAAAAGGCTTTTCTACGTTGACAATCTCGAGCACATCCTCCAAGGTCAACGGTTCAAAATATAGTCGATCAGAAGTGTCGTAGTCAGTCGAAACTGTTTCTGGATTGCAATTTACCATGATGGTCTCGAAGCCATTTTCACGTAAGGCCAGCGCTGCATGAACACAACAGTAATCGAACTCGATACCTTGGCCGATACGGTTGGGTCCTCCACCTAGCACGATGATTTTTTTTCTGTCAGTAGGTTGTGCCTCACATTCTTCTTCATATGTGGAGTACATATAAGCTGTGTGAGTAGCAAATTCGGCTGAGCATGTGTCCACACGTTTATATACTGGATGCAAATTGAGTCGATATCGCTCAGCACGCACTGCAGCTTGCTCAGTATTCAGTAGTTTCGCCAAACGTTGGTCGGAAAAACCACTACGTTTCAGCTTGTGCAACGTACCTAGTTCAAGCACATCGAGAGTCTTGCCAATAAGTGGTTGTTCCTGTCTAACCAAATCTTCTATCTGTGCCAGGAACCATGGATCAATTCGTGTCAGTGTATGAATTTCATTGAAGTCCATTCCGCAACGAAATGCATCAGCTATGTACCAGATACGTTCCGGGCCAGGATCACTCAATTCTGTTTCGATGATCCCGATATCGGTTGTTTTTTCACCTAGACCGTCGGAACCAGTTTCCAGTCCACGAAGGGCTTTTTGTAGAGACTCCTGGAAAGTGCGTCCGATTGCCATAACCTCTCCTACTGATTTCATTTGTGTTGTGAGGCGGTCATTGGCCTGAGGGAATTTTTCGAAAGCAAAACGCGGAATCTTGGTAACAACATAGTCAATAGTTGGCTCGAATGAAGCTGGTGTTGCTCTGTTGGTAATGTCGTTCCTAAGTTCATCTAGCGTATAGCCTATAGCAAGCTTAGAAGCCACTTTGGCGATGGGAAAGCCAGTAGCTTTTGACGCTAAGGCTGAGGAGCGTGATACTCGTGGATTCATTTCAATTACCAACATACGACCATCTTGCGGATTAATTGCAAACTGTACGTTAGAACCACCAGTTTCTACGCCGATTTCACGCAACACTGCAATCGACGCATTGCGCATGATCTGGTACTCTTTATCGGTTAGTGTTTGTGCTGGAGCAACTGTGATGGAATCGCCGGTATGAATGCCCATTGGATCAAGATTTTCAATAGTACAGATGATTATGCAGTTGTCTAGTTTGTCTCTGACTACCTCCATTTCAAATTCTTTCCAGCCTATAACTGATTCCTCAATTAGTAATTCCTCAGTGGGGGAAGCCTCCAAGCCATGCTCACATATAGTGAGAAATTCTTCGCGATTGTAGGCAATGCCGCCCCCGCTACCACCCATGGTGAAAGAAGGACGGATAATGGCTGGGTAACCAACCATTGCTTGCACTTGTAATGCTTCCTCCAAACTATGGGCGATGGCAGAGCGCGCCGAACCTAAGTTAATTTTTGTCATGGCTTGTTTAAATTTCTCACGATCCTCAGCCTTATCAATGGCTTCACGCGATGCACCAATCAATTCCACTCCATACTTTTCTAGTACACCATGCTTGGCCAGATCAAGGGCACAATTCAGTGCAGTTTGTCCACCCATTGTTGGCAACAACGCATTGGGGTGTTCAATAGCGATTATCTTTTCCACCATTCGCCACGTAATCGGTTCAATGTAAGTAGAATCTGCCATTTCTGGATCAGTCATGATTGTGGCTGGATTAGAATTCACCAGGATGACTCGATAGCCTTCCTCACGTAGTGCTTTACAAGCTTGTGTACCGGAATAATCAAATTCACACGCCTGGCCAATAATAATGGGCCCAGCTCCAATGATGAGGATAGAATTTATGTCAGTACGTTTAGGCATATTTTTCTAACTACACTACTCACGAAAATATAAAGAATCTCAACAGGTGTTTCCCATGCCCACTTTTCTTTTTTGGTTTAACTCAGTTTTTATGACTCTCGATCATTTTGACAAACTGGTCAAATAGGTAGTCGACATCGTGTGGTCCAGGACTTGCTTCTGGGTGTCCTTGAAAAGAAAATGCCAAGCGGTCAATCAATTCGAATCCTTGTAGACTATCGTCAAACAACGATACATGTGTAATCCTTGCATTCTTTGGCAGCGTTTTGGCATCTACCGTAAAACAATGGTTTTGGCTAGAAATTATGACCCGTTTGTTGTCTAAATCTTGTACTGGATGGTTAGCACCGTGATGGCCAAATTTCATTTTTAAAGTTTTGGCGCCGCTCGCCAGTGCCAATAATTGATGTCCCAAGCAGATGCCAAAAATTGGTATTTTTTTCTCGAGCAGTTTTCTAACTGTAGTAATTGCGTAATCGCAAGGCTCAGGATCACCTGGCCCATTGGAGAGAAATACACCATCAGGTCGCAATGCAATAATCTCATCGGCTGATGTTTGAGCGGGAATAACTGTAACCTTACAGCTTCGCTGCGCTAATTTTCTAAGAATATTGCGTTTGATGCCAAAATCTAATGCAACAACATGGAAGCGAGGGTTTTCCTGTGTCTGAAAGTTGTGTCCCAGCATCCATTCACCTTCATTCCATTCATAAGGCTGGACACAGCTAACTACTTTGGCGAGATCCATTCCAGCCAGGCCTGGGAACTTCCTGGCGCACTTTAAAGCTTCAAATTCGTCAACGTGTCCTGCCATAAGACAGCCAGCTTGTGCTCCCTGCTCTCGTAGGATACGTGTGAGTTTACGTGTGTCGATATCTGCAATTGCTACCACAGCTTGTTCATTAAGGTAATCAGGCAAAATCTGAGTTTTCCGCCAATTACTAGAGCTTAATGATAAATCCCGAATTACCAATCCTGCGGCATGAACCTTATTTATTTTACCGGATTCAACGTCGTCCAAATTGATACCGGTATTGCCTATGTGTGGGTAAGTCAGCGTAATAATCTGCTGGCAGTAGGATGGATCAGTAAGAATTTCCTGATAACCAGTCATTGCGGTATTGAAAACTACTTCACCCGTACTAATACCCTCCACCCCTATTGATGTGCCGCGAAGAATGGTGCCGTTAGCAAGTGCAAGAACGGCATGCGAGCGTTGTACCACTGGAAACTCCTTGAATACAAACCAGACGTGGAAAGCGGGACAAGTTATTACCCGTCCCGCTTCACTAAACTTCTACAACTATACGCGAAAAATGAGCCTCTTTCAATGAAGATATAGTTATTGCGTTGCAGGGTAGCAGCATCTTTATTATATAAGTAGTTGCAATTATTCGGATGAGCATTCGACTGTACCCAAGTCGAAAATTAAAGGAGAAACTGCTTATTATTTATTTTCTGAAGACATACAGTATAGGAATCTATTAAGTTCAAATTGATTGGGTCAAGTGATTCACTATTGCTACAAACTGTGCCATAGATAAATTTTCTGCCCGTAATCCTGATTCAATTTTTAGTTTCTTGAAATCTTCTGGCCCGAGATAATCGTGTAGTGTATTGCGAAGGGTTTTGCGACGCTGCGAGAATGAGGCAGCGACAACAGATGCAAATAGTTTTTCTCTGCCCGGATCGATGATAGGTTGTTTAAGTGGGACCATCCGGACAATGGCAGACTTAACTTTTGGTGCAGGAAGAAAAGCTTCTGGTGGGATGATAAAGAGCTGCTCCATTTCGAAGCGACTTTGTAGCATTACAGAAAGCCGCCCATATTCTGAGGTAGAAGGCGTAGCAACCATACGTGCAACCACTTCTTTTTGCAGCATGAAATGCATATCATCAATATATTTTACAAACTTGCTCAAGTGAAACAAGATAGGTGTGGAAATGTTGTAGGGGAGATTGCCTACTACTCGTAGGTTTTTACCAAGAGCAGAGAAATCGAACTCCAGTGCATTAGCTGAGAAAACAGTCAGATTCTCTTCAGGAAATTCTCGACGTAGGCGCTTGACAATATCACGGTCAATTTCTATTACATACAAATGTTTGAGCAACCGAAGTAGTGGTTGAGTCAGCGCACCTAATCCTGGCCCAATTTCTACTAACAGATTGTCTTCGGCAGGATGGATGGCACACGCTATATCAGATATAACTTGGGAATCAACTAGGAAATTCTGACCAAAGCGCTTGCGAGGAGTGTGACGCATAATCCTAATAAAGAGTAAAAAAACGTATGAAACATGAATCCAATTTTTGTGTATTAAGGTTTTTTATTTCCAATTAGTGTTATTGCCATTTCGATTGCCGCCAGCATACTTCCCGAGTCGGCCTGTCCGGTTGCAGCTAAATCCAGAGCAGTGCCATGATCTACTGAAGTGCGGATTATGGGTAATCCTAAAGTGACGTTCACACCCTTGCCAAAGCTGGCATGTTTTAGCACCGGTAGTCCTTGGTCGTGATACATGGCAAAGATACAATCATAATCCTTTAAACGCGGGGGATTGAAGAGAGTATCAGCTGGTAGTGGGCCAATTAAATTCATACCTTCGATGCGTAATTTTTCTAGCACCGGAATGATGATTTCTATCTCTTCACGGCCAAGATGACCGGATTCACCGGCATGGGGGTTCAACCCTGCAACCACAATACGTGGCGCGGCAATTGCAAAACGCGTAATTAAGTCGCGATGAATGATGCGAAGTCGCTGTTCTAGTTTTTCGTGTGTGATAGTCGCAGCGACATCCTTGAGAGGAAGATGAGTGGTGGCAAGTGTTACACGCATGTTGCACCCAACTAACATCATTACTACTTGACTGTTTGTAAGTTTGGACAGGTATTCGGTATGACCAGTAAAAGCGATACCAGCATCGTTGATGATACCTTTATGAATTGGCGCAGTTACCATTCCATCAAATTCTCCACTACCACAACCTTCAACTGCACGCTCCAGAGTTTTTAGAACATATCTAGCATTAGCTGAATCAGGTTTTCCAGGAATAGATGGTTTATTCAATGGCACATGCAATACCTGTAATCTACCAGATTTATGTTTGCCTAAGACGGAAGGTGCGTAGTCCAGCAAATTCAGTGGAAGTCGCATTATTCGAGCACGATCCTGTAGCAGTTTTCGATCTGCGATGACAACTAATTTACATGGCAGATCTAACTGAGCAATTTGTACACAGAGGTTGGGTCCAATTCCGGCGGGTTCGCCTGCAGTAAGGATGAGAGTTGGGTTGGTTAGGTTAATTGAGGGCACGGTATTTGCGATTGAGCCCTAATCTTCCTCAGTCCGATACTCAACGTATGCTCGATCACGCAATTGTTGTAACCATTCTTGAAAAGCTGCATCAGACTTGCGCACACGTATCGCCTTACTCGCTTCTCGACGTTGTTGCTCGGTACTAACATCTTTAGTACGGCGCTCGATTACTTGTATCAAATGCCAGCCAAAGGTAGTTTGCACCGGCTCACTAACTAATCCAATCTGGAGCTTGTTCATGGTTTGTTCAAATTCAGCCACGGTGTCACCAGGTGAAACCCAACCTAGATCACCACCTTGAGAGGCACTAGGATCTTCAGAATGTAGTTGAGCCAGTTCTTCGAAATCGGCGCCGTTGTCTAAACGTTCTTTCAGACGAATTATACGGTTTCGGGCTTCAGTTTCAGATGTAATTTCACCTGCTCTTATAAGAATATGACGAACATGGGACTGTTCTATCAACACCACGGTATCTTCTTTTCCTCCCCTTCGTTCGAGTAGTTTAAGAATATGCAAACCGCTTGGACTTTGAACGATCGGTGTCAATTCACCTGGTTTCATTGACTTTAATATCTCAGTAAATTTTGCTGGTAATTGAGTGGCCGGGCGCCAGCCAAGCCTGCCACCTTGCAAAGCATCAGCAGCATCAGAAAACTCAGCGGCCACCTGGGCAAAATCATCACCATTCTTCAATTTGGCTAGGGCGGTTTCTGCGCGCTGGTGTCTGCTTTCAATTTTTGCCACACTTGCTTGATCAGGAATCCTCACCATAATGTGAGAAAGATGGAATTCGTCGGCGCTACCAGATGAATTTTCCTGGGTATGTAGGAAATTATCCACCTCTCCTTCTGATATTTTTATTTTTTTGATCACCTCACGATCCTTTAATCGTACTAAAAGCATTTCTTTTCGAATTTCACCGCGGAATTTATCGTAACTAATTCCATCCCGTTCAAGCACTGAGGAAAACTCTTCTTTGGTCATTTTGTTTCGATCAGCAATTCGATTAACCGCTCGTTCAAGTTCAGTGTCGCTGACAGTCATACCGATCTCACCAGCGAGTTGGAGTTGTACGCGGGTAAGAATTTCGCGCTCCAGCAGTTGACTTTCCAGTACATCATTTGCGGGTGGTTGTATTCCCTGTTTCTGTAATTGATTTATGCTGACCTTAAGTACCTCATCGAGTTCTTGACGTGTTATGCATTCCCCATTTACAACCGCGACTATATGATCTATGGCCTGAGTAGCTTCAGTGTTGTCAGATTGTTGATCTATAGCCTGAATAGCTCCAGTTTTGCCAAATTGTTGATCATTAAATAGTTGATCTATACCCTGAATAGCTCCAGTGTTGCCAAATTGTTGCGCAATGGCAACATTGGTTGTTAACACGACTAGGAAAATTAGCAAGCGGAGTAAATATTTTGTTCGCATTTAAGTCAAACTTAGAAGAGCTAAATCAATTTAAAGACAAATATAGTTTGCACCACACTTTTGGTATTATAGTCTTTGTTTATCGTAATTCCTGTGGGTACTGTTCGTCCCGGTCACTGAACTTGGTGTATCCAGGGACACTTCCCAAAATTTTCATTGGATTTGAACCGATCTGTAACAAGCCGTTCAACTCTAGTTGCAGGTAAACCGTTGTGTTTGTTGTTGTACTTGAGGTAACAAGATGTTGGAGTACGACGCGTGCTGTCCAGCAGCAAGCATTATACTCAAGCCCCGCAAACCCCTCTATTATTTCGTTGCTTCTGAACGAGTAGTTTAGACGCCCCACACCTTGCCATCCTTTTACAAATGGCAGCGGCCAACTCGATGAGATAGTAGCTTGCTGCAACTGGCCACGAGTAAATCGGTAGCCAAGATTTAGTGCCTTTCCAGCTTCTGGTTTATAACTAAATTTCGAACGCACAATCTCAGTCTGAAGCTTACTTTCGTCAAACTGAAAAGTTGTATTGGCGCTGATAGTTGGCGTGATATGCCCTGATATTGCAAGGAGAAGATCTGGATTCTTCCGAAGTTCTTCTGGTGAGAAAGCATCTACTCGTTGTTTTTCTATATTAAATTGCTGTCCAACAGCTATTCGAAACCGTTCTTTACCTGTATCCGATTCAATCAAGCGTGAGGTGAGCGCCAGGGTAATCCTGTTTGCGTCATTGATACGATCGTTGCCACTAAAACGGTTCTCGGTAAACATCCGGGCAAAACTAAAATCCATATCGGCAGAATCAAAGTTAGGTAATAGGATCTGATTATCGAATGGAACATAAGTGTAAAAAAATCGCGGTTCAATGGTTTGAGTGAAACGTTCTCCACCTAGTGTAGTATCTCGCTCAAACGTAGCGCCACTATCTAGGCTTATTAATGGAAGGGTACGGCTTGGGTTCTTATTTGAAAATGGGGCTAGGGGATTAAAACCAAGATCATAGCCAGTGTGGTGTACACTAATCTTAGGTTTGATATAGCCAAACGAGTTGCGAAGGGGGACACTCACAGTAGGATGGAGCGTGTAGCGCTTACCATCCACCTTTAACGGATGGCTGAAATCTGTCCAGCTCCCGCTGAAGCTGAGATCTACTCCCAAGACATTAAGTTGAGTCGCTTCTAGAGTAACTTCTGGCAGGCGTTTATAGGGTGGGTCGACCGGGTTAAAAGGCTGCTGGATAGTTTGATATTTCTCTGCATTTGCAATAATAGATAGGGTGCCATCTTGACCCAAGGAACGTTTATAGGCTACCTGTGCCTGCTGCAACAGGTTGGTCCTGGAAGTTACATTAAGACCCTTGCCAAGGTCACGAAAGTAATCGTCATCGGAGACTTTGTTGTAATTAAGGATGGTACTCAAACCGCTGCTTAGAAAACCTAGTTTCTGAGCATGCTCGAACTGCACTCGGTAACGAGTATTTTTATCTGTGAGTTCGGCATCGAGATCGTTTGGCAATATATCAAATATCGCTTTGCCCCTTAAATTGCTTGTTAAATAGCGAACTTCATTGTTTATCATTATCCCGCGCTTGGTCATGCCCCGTGCCTTAATTGTCGCATCAAGGTTGGGCGCAATATTCAAATAAAATGGCAAGGAGACATCGAAACCAGTATTGGCATTAGAACTATACGTGGGAGCGAGAAACCCAGTCTTACGTTCTCCGCTGTATGAGAAACTCCCCCAGGGCGTATAGCCAATCGGTATACCTAAAAATTTTAGTTTAGCATAGCGAACAGTGCCAACCTTCTCGTTGTTATCAAGTTCCAAATCTTCAGCCTGAATTATCCAATCCTCATTTCCTTCTGGGCAGGTAGTATAGCGAGCTTGTCGAAACCGATACTGTTCATCTCCCTTCATCAGGACTCTGTCAGCACCGCCTCGGCTACTGCCATCCTTAAGAATAAAATTTGGTTGATCCATCTGCCCAATTTTACTTTCCAGGTTCATCTTAAGTCGTGAACCTTCAAGTACATCCCCTTGTTCTTCAAGACGGACATCTCCTTCGACTTCTATATCATCGGTATCTTGATGGTATTTCATTCGATTTGCCGTGAGAACTAGATCACCGCTACGTAGCTCTGCATTACCTATACCTTCAACTTCCAGCTCATTATGGCCCTGTATGAGATCAGCTTCAATGAATACAGGCCTTTTGCTATCTTCTGTTTTTGCGATCGGGGCCACTTGTTCGCGTCCAATTTTTAATTTAGGTAATAGTGGCTTTGCCAATGCTACTTGTTCGCCACTACGCAACCCTGTCTCGGCTATGGCTTCGACTTCCTGCTCATTCTGGCTTCGTTTGCGGTTGGACTCGATTAGTGTAAATTCGTTCTTGTCGTTTTCTGTTTTTGCGATATCTGAGGCCAGGTTTCGCCTAATATTTGCTGTAGGTGACGGTGCGCTGGCAAATGCTATTTGTTTGCTACTGCGTAACTCTTTTTCTGCCATGGCCTCGGCTTCTTGTTCATTTTGGCCTTGTATGTTTTTGTTTACCGTAAATACAGGTCTGTTCATTTTGCTTCTTATATCAGTGGGGGATGTTGCCATTTCGCGGTCAATTTTCTGAGTCGATGAACGTTCATCGGCAAGTGCGTTGGGCGAGATACAAAGCGAAAAAATAGACCAACAAATAAGGCGGTAAAATTGCAGTCTCATTTTTAAGATATTTGACCTGAAAAAAATAATAGCCACGGATGAGTCACTGTTTTCAGGTTTGCAAGTATCGGATCACCAGTATTGAAGTGCGACGGCATGTATTTTTTCGCGGTCGACCTACAAAAAAGGGAAAAGCATGGCTGTTATAGTTATTCAGCTTGCTTGACCATGATTCATTTGATAATTGTGTAAGTGTAGCAAAAAATGGAAGACAAGCCACATGCATGCTTTTATGATATAGATATTAGTACATGCTTTTCTAATCTAAAAAGATAAGTTGATAGAGTTCGGCATTACGCCAGGTTGGCGAACAAGGAGTGCGGGATTGTTCTGTACTCAAATCTGATGACAGGAAGGGTGGATCCAGCTTGGTTTCAATCGAGATTTTAGGAACTCGGGGCAATTCTCCGTTGGCAATATCAGTGCCAGTGCGCAAGCGCACCATGTTTTGATTTAGGAGTTAGGTCATGCATATCCATATTCTTGGCATTTGTGGCACCTTCATGGGTGGCATTGCAGTTATTGCGCGCAAAGCTGGGCACAAGGTTACTGGTTGTGACGCTAGTGTATATCCACCCATGAGTACACAGCTTGAATCTCAGGGTATTAAATTGATTGAAGGTTTCAATCCTGAACAGACCAAACTGAAACCCGACGTGTTTGTGATCGGCAATGTGGTTTCGCGGGGCAATCCGCTCATGGAGGAAATTCTTAATCGTAATCTACGCTATATTTCTGGTCCTCAATGGCTTTCAGAGAATGTGTTGCAGGATAAATGGGTATTGGCAGTTGCGGGCACCCACGGCAAGACCACCACTAGCTCAATGTTGGCATGGATACTTGAATATGCAGGAAAGAAACCAGGGTATCTTATTGGCGGCGTTCCGGAGAATTTCGGTGTATCAGCCAGACTGGGCAGTGATTCCTCTTTCTTTGTCATTGAGGCAGACGAGTACGATACCGCATTTTTCGACAAGCGCTCCAAGCTCGTCCATTCACGGCCCAGAACTGCAATTCTCAACAATCTAGAGTTTGAACATGCTGACATCTTCTGCGATCTTGCTGCGATCATGCAGCAATTTCACCACTTTGTGCGGCTAATTCCTGGTAACGGTCTAATCGTTACCAATGGGCGGGAGGAGAGTTTGCAGCAAGTTCTTGCCAAAGGTTGCTGGACACCCGTAGAAAAAATAGGGGTGGAGGATGGCTGGCAAGCTGAAGTTCTGACCAATGACAGAATTGACATTTCATTTAAGGGAGAAGCTCAAGGAACCCTGCAATGGGAATTGATGGGGGAGCACAACCGTATGAATGCGCTGGCTGCATTAGCAGCTGCTCATCATGCTGGTGTGCCAATCAAAACAGGGATTGCAGCGTTAGCACAATTTAAAAACGTCAAGCGTCGAATGGAACTATGTGGCGTAGTCAACGGGATTACAGTGTACGACGATTTCGCACATCACCCTACAGCGATTCAGACAACTCTGGAAGGTTTGCGCAGCAAGGTAAATGGCGCGCGTATTGTTGCTGTGCTTGAGCCGCGCTCCAATACCATGAAAATGGGAACATGGAAAGATAGCCTGGCAGGAAGTCTCAAACTGGCCAATTTAATATTCTGTTACACGGACAATCTGGGATGGGATGTACAAGAGGCGTTACAACTCCTGAATATAAGTACCGTGAGCAGTGACAATCTGGATCAGTTAGTTGCAGCGATCACTCTGGCGACTCGTCCTGGTGACCATATCCTGATGTGGTTTTGGCGGCATCCATAAGAAGTTACTTAAGTCACTGGGAGAGAGCCATCAATCATGAATGTGGCCGATCCTATGGAAAATGAGGAGGGATATGTGTAGGAAAAATAATTAAAAACTTGGTTAAAGGAGTCAAATTTGATGCCGATACTTAATTGTGTCGGCTTTTTTTATTACAGATCCTCAGCCATGTTTTATTTTTTGTGATTTTTTAGACAAGAGTAAGGTGAACTATATCATTGATAGATAAGTAGAAAACGGTATTCTGCGTTAACTGAAAGAGCAAGAGTCGGATTGGTTTTTTTAACATACGTAGGAATAAATATAGGGGATGATCTTTTTAGATGCTTACTCACCAATTTGATGAATAAGAGATAAGAGTAATTAAGAGGTTATTGAGAGCGTTGTAAGCCGGTAAATCGACGCGGTCATATATATAAAGTTTACTAAAATACGGTCGCTATACTAATAGTATTCATATACTTAATAAAACTAATGCTAAAGTAATTCACATTATGAACAGACATGAACGGACTCCATGAACAAATTTTTCAAATCACTGTGGAACGAGTCCTCGGGCACCTATGTAGCTGCGTCAGAAATAGCTACAGCAAGTGGTAGCAAGACCGCGTCCACTCGCGTAGCAAGAAAAATGCCTAGAAGGGGGGGTAATCAGCGTCTGGTGCTCGAGCCGCGTATTGTATTTGATGGCGCGATGCCCGTTGCCGCTGCTGATGCCGCTGCTGCCGTTGAGAATGTTGAGACTAAGACTGCTGATACTGTTTCAAAAGATGCTTCAGTCGCACCGCCGACAACCAATACACCTTCAGAAAGTACGCTACCTCCCGCAGAAAGTGCCCAACAAGAAAGAGAGCTCATAGATGGTACGTTTGCCTTAGCCGGTCAAACCAGCAATGTAGTCATTTTTATTGATTCAGCAGTTGAGGGTCTCCAAAACTTTTTGTTGGACCACCAACAGGCTGATGTTGTTTTGCTGGACTCAGACAGAGATGGAATGGAGCAAATTGCCGCTACCTTAGAAGGTCGAACCGGCATAGAGGCCATTCATATCTTGAGCCATGGCAGCTCCGGGGAACTCAACTTGGGAAACGACATCTTTAATTTGGAAAGTATGAGCGGTGAACACGCCGATGAACTTGCCACGATTAAAGGTGCGTTATCAGCTGAAGCAGACATCCTTATTTATGGCTGTGATGTGGGCGCAGACAAGAGTGGACAGGCTTTTATCGATGCCTTGAGTGCAGCTACTGGTGCTGATATTGCCGCTTCGACAAATCTTACCGGTGCAGCCGAGCTTGGGGGCGACTGGGAACTTGAAAGCAGAACAGGCACACTTGAGACAGATTCTTTTGTTTTCGAGAACTATGACGACGTTCTTTTAGATCCAATCGTTGATCTAAATTCAGGTCCAACAGTTACCGTAACCGGCCCGGTCGTGACCTCCACGGCGACGACAACCAACCTTGTCGCAAACGGTGATTTTGGTACAGTAAACGGTCCTGTTCCTCCGGCCCCATGGGTGGAAGCTGGCGCAGGAGCTGGTACCGCTGCTGTCGTTAACGCCGATAATCGTTATAGATTGAGAGATGATGCGGTAACATTCTCACAAGCACTGACGGTTCCGACGGATACCTCAAGCACCACGGTGACATCTAGTAGTACGGCTACCACTACGACAGATGTATCGACGACGGTCGCCACGACCAATGAAATTACTTCCATTTCGTTCGATTTTGCCTGGCAGAACATTGATATCACTGGGGCCGATGATAATCAGGTTAGGATTTCCTACAATGGGACGCTCTACGCCACATTCGATACAATAAGAGGCGTTGCAGGCGAGCAAAATGTTGCCGGACTGGTAGGTAACTGGAATTATTTCAATGGTGCCTCAGGACCCGCTACGACTCTTTCCGTAGTCAATGAGATTACGGATCCGATGACAGCTATTACGATCAATCTTCCAACCGGAGTTACAGCATCCGCTTCACTTAATTTTTTCTATACGGCTGGATCCTCAGGAAGTGGTACTGATGATGTTGCCTTCGACAATGTGGTGGTTAACAACACCGCTACAACCACGACCTCGGTTACTACAACAACCACAACATCTGATACAACGGACAATGACTGGACATCCACCTTCACAGAAAATGGAGCAGCTGTCTCAATTGCAGATATTGATAGTTCAATTTTTGATGGTGACAGTGCGAATATGGCAAGTGTAGCGATTACGCTCACTAACCAGGCAACTGGAGATCGCTTATTAGTCAACGGATCAGTTGCAGCTAGCGGTACTTTAGCAAGCGGCATCGCCTGGACGCGTACCGATACATCTGTCACTTTGTCGGGCGTTTTTACTAAAGCGGAATATGCGGATGCGATCGAACTTGTTCAGTTCGAGAACACAACTGAGAACCCGTCTACCACAGCACGCATCATCAACGTTACGGTTAATGATGGTACGGTTGATTCGAATGTAGCCGTTGCAACGATAAATGTGACTCCAGTCGACGATGTACCGGTGAACACGGTTCCGGCGGGCCCACTTGCGGCGACCGAAGATACGTCTCTTTCGATTGCGGGAATCAGTGTACTCGATTTAGATGTGGGTAATCCGACTGAAGTGGCGTCGACCGTATTATCGGTGGACATGGGCGGCAGCTTGACGGTGATCGCAGGTGGTGGAGCAGTGATCACTAACAATGGAACGAATAGCGTAACGATCACGGGTAATGCGGCAGCGATTAATGCAACGTTAGCGAACAACGTTAATTACCAGGGTGCTTCGAACTTTAGCGGTACCGAGACTTTAAATGTGCTTACGACGGACACGGGTGGTGTCAATTCCGATAGCGATAACATCGTAATTAACGTTGCTGAAGTTTATGACCCGATCGTTGATTTAAATTCAGATCCAACGGTTACCGTAACCGGTCCGGTCGTAACTGTCTCGTCGGCAACGACTGATCTTGTCACCAGCGGTGACTTTGGTACGACAGCTGGTCAAGTTCCACCAGCTCCATGGGTAGAATCTGGCACGGTTGGCCGAGGTAGGGTCGTAAACGATGGTACGGGAGATATGCGTTACCGTTTTACTAGAAGTACATTGACGCTATCACAACCTATAACGGTTCCTACAGATACGACAATCACCACGCCGTCATCAAGTAGTACAGAAACCACCACGACAGACGTATCGACTACGGTCGACACGGTCAATGAAATTAGTTCGATTACGTTTGATATGGCCTGGCAGAATGCAGATGTTAACGGAGCCGATGATAATCAGCTTAGGATTTCCTATAATGGAGTGCTCTACGCCACATTCGATACAATAAGAGGTAACGCTGCTAACCAGAATCAAGCAGGACTGGTAGGCAATTGGACTTATTTCAATGGTGCCTCAGGACCAGCTACCACTCTTTCGGTAACCAATGAAACTACCGGTACACTCACACCAATTACTATCAGTCTCCCGACCGGAGTAAACGTATCCGGTCCACTTGACTTCCTTTACGCTGATGGATCTTCAGGGAATGGTCGTGATGATGTAGCCATCGACAATGTAGTAGTCAACAACACCGCTACAATTACCACTTCAGTTACCACTACGGTCACTACAGCTGATACAGCGGACAATGATTGGACAGCTACTTTCACTGAAAATGGTCCAGCTGTCTCAATTGCAGATATTGATAGTTCAATTTTTGATGGTGACAGCGCCAATATGGCGAGTGCAGCGATTACGCTCACTAACCAAGCCACTGGGGACCGCTTATTAGTCAACGGATCAGTTGCAGCTAGCGGCACCTTAGCAAGTGGCATCGCCTGGACGCGTACCGATACATCTGTCACTTTGTCAGGCTCATTCACCAAGGCTGAATATGC
>QIFK01000216.1 GCA_003230615.1 Nitrosospira sp.
GAAAATCTCCTTCTCCATTGATACTGAGGTTATTCGATATTGATCGGGTTCCACTAGTAATTCTTTCAGTAACCCAATAGTGACCAGCGGTTTCCAAAACCCACGCTTCATTTTTATCCGCAATTAGGAATGAGTTATGATAGTTAAAGACAAAATGCTCGGCACAATTCCCACCTTGCCCATACTTTTCTAATAGTTCCACTATGACTCCTAAAGCCTCGACAGCCGTTGCTCCTCGCTCAAGCCCTAGCCTCACCAGATCCATTCCGAGTAATCCCGTATCGCTATATGGCTGAGTTGTCCACACTGCTTCATTGCCAATCACCACTCCCTGTTCGTTTGCCCCCATTTCTGCACCCCACATCCATCTTGGTTTGGAAAGAACGACCGCAAATGTTTGTTTGGCTTGGGGGATTTGAAGGTAAGAACACTGCACTACTGCTCTTGAGGAATAGTTTTGAGCTGGGAATACCACAATATCCTGAATCTCACCCTTGGGACGGTCACTATTTTTACCAAATATCACTTCCCTGCCAAGGGTAGCATCGGATAAAGCTACAAACGTATCACACATCTAATAATCTCATTAAAATATGAATACACTGATTCGGCTAACTGTGGTTAACCTGCACTTTTCATTTTCAAGATACCAACAAATATACCATCAAATTCATTGGATGCTATGAACGCGGCTGACCGCTTTTGGCACAAACTGGACATAATGAATTTTTGTTGCCTCTAATCATAGGTAGTGTGCAAAGAAACAAACTATTCGTTGTTCGTATTCCTTACTAGAATATGTATGTAAATCAATGTGAGCGGCTCCATGTACTCTATAAAATTCCTTAGGTTCCGGAATAGCTGCAAATAACTGCTCCACCTCCAAAAGGGTAGTGTGATTGTCTTCTGTGCCATGGATAATCAGCACTGGGACTCGAAGTTGCGAAACGAAATCAATTGGGCGAAGCTTATCTGGTGAAATCCCTAGTCTCCATTTAAGCTGAGACAAGAATAGGGGCGTAAGCAACGACCCCGGTGATCCAAGGTAGATCTGTAATCGGTTCGTTATCGCCTCATCAATCGTCGAATATAACGATTCTAAAACTATTGCGGAAAAGGAACTGTGGTCACCTGAGAAGAGTAACGATGCAGCTCCAAGGGAGATACCTATAGCTCCAATTTTCTCACCTTGGGCAAGATCTTTAAGTTTTTCAGTAGCAGCTTCAATATCTTTGGCTTCACGGTATCCAAAAGTAATGCGCTCGCCTGAACTCTCGCCGTGTGCCTGAAGATCAACGAGTAGAACCGAGAAACCCTCATGTATTAAGAACCGTGCGCGTGGTAGCATTTCACGCTTATTGGAACGAATGGGGTGAAGGAGTAGGATCGCACCTCGACCAGAAATGCCAGGGAAAAACCATCCACTTAGAATTGTGCCTGTTCCAGATCGAAATGTTAGAGTGTGGCCACCCAGGTCTGTGGGTGGTGATCCCGTTTCAACTCGAGAGGGCTTAGTAAGAATATCACCTACCCAATACACTGCGCCAACAAATACAACAAATGAAACCACAGTAAATAAAGTGATGAAGCGGAGCATTCCTAAGTGAATAAGTAGTTTGAGAAAGATGTCACTATCGTAACTTACCAATTCATGCATGAAAAATTTTTATTCGAAAACAAGCCGATTATTTCCAAAAGGATAGTGAATTACAAATTTTAATGAAGAAAGCTGAATGTCCGCTTTTGGCACAAAGCAGGCGTTCAGAAAATCATCTGCCTGGTGAAGTTGTATGCAATTTGTAAGTCACCCGTAACTCGCTTGTAACTCCCTTTCCGCTATCTTGGTAGCCAACACAACAGAGTTTTGACGATCTGAAAAATTGGTTCATCTGCCCTCATTGGTCGTAAAGCTCACGGTTATACATGGAGGCTATGATGACATTTTACTTATTGATCACTGTAGTTATAACTTATCAAATTATTGGTATTACTCAGGCAGTATTACACCGCTACATCGGACACAAGCGATTAATTCCATTTGTTTTCGATAGCCACACAAAGTTCCATCACACTATTTATAATAGTAACTGCACCTTTGAAAGTACGGTCTATAGCAAGGAAGAAGCTAGTATTAGCTATACGTTTATCCCTTTCGCTATGCTAATAGCTGGCATGGCTTACCTGTCATTACCTTTCTTCCTTTTTATAACAGCTTTATTGACAGTAATTGCATCATTCATTATGCAAGTCTATTTGCATGCCCAGTTTCATCTTGCTAATTCCCGGCTACAGAGATTCAGTTGGTTTAAGAGATGTAAGGAGATTCACAGGATCCATCATATGGACCAGACTTCAAACTTTGGCCTTATTAATTTTAATTGTGACAGGATAATGGGTACCTTTGTATCACCTGAGATTGAAAATGAGACAGGAAAGCAAGCATGAACGAGTGGACTCTTGTGCCAATAGTCTTGGTTGGGGGCTATTACATAACAACTTTAGTTCCATGGTTCTCTCATTGGTTTGCACATTTACCACGGAGTCCTTTACGTGGGTTTCGGGCGGCGGGAATCGAATTGCAGCCTATAACCCTTACCACAGGCTGATATATGTTTTTTTCTATTTTCAAGATACCAACAAATATACCATCAAATTCATTGGCTATGATTGGATGCTATTGGATTACTATCGACGCAACTGTCCGCTTTTGGCACAAAGCATACAGTCACAAATGACTACTATCGACCCATAGTTACCGGTTAATTAAAAAAGAATGCATTATAAAATCTCATTGGATTGATTTTTTGGAAATAGTGTTTCGTGAATCCAAATTTAAACATGACTAACGCCAAGGATGATCTGTAGGCCTGCTGATCCT
This sequence comes from Nitrosospira sp., assembly GCA_003230615.1. Classification (GTDB taxonomy): domain Bacteria; phylum Pseudomonadota; class Gammaproteobacteria; order Burkholderiales; family Nitrosomonadaceae; genus BJGV01. The sequence goes on from QIFK01000216.1 coordinate 2,879, forward strand.
GATAATCTTTAATCTTCGTGGAGGTCTTCCGGGCACATTAAACTCGATATTGTCACCTTCCTTCATTTTGAGCATGGATTGCGCGATTAGCTTCGCCTCATTGATTTCGCCCGTATTTTGGTCATCTTGCCCTAAAGCAATCCATATATGGTATCGATGGTTAGGAATTGAAAGATCAATATAGTCTATAAAATCACCGAACTGTACCCTTAGAGAATCAGTTTCATCTTCCTTCTCTTCAAGCGGCGGTAAGGGAGCTACTGCATCATGGTTTATAAAATCTAGAGAATCAGTTTCATCTTCCTTCTCTTCAAGCGGCGGTAAGGGAACTATTTCATCAATGATTTGAAACTTATGGATAGGCCTCTCAATGATAGGGACAGAACCCGTATCGGGAGCATTTGCTTTTGCCTGTATCTCCTTGTTTTCGAAGCCTTGCTGTTTACCTTTAGCTTTACTCGCTGAATAAGTCCTGTATTCAATATAAACGCTTCGCCTTGCTCTATCGGCTCCAACAGGGTGGACACCATGATCGGTCAGAATCTGAACGAGATCTTGCAGCACTTCTTCACGATGCATTACAAAAATTGATGCAAAACAGCGCCAGAATCGCCAGCCAGCTCGTTCCAGAATCCTCTGTTGAAACATATCTTCATCCCACTTCGCTGGTCCGTGATATCGATCTCCATCACACTCCACTGCAAGTCTTGTGTCATTATCCCCTTCAACTACCATGTCAATCCGGAAGTCTCCAGCCTTAACCTGAGGTTTTACACGATACCCTCTGCCGGTAAGCTCGTCGTACATCTCCCGCTCAAAAGGAGACTCACAAAGCTCACGCAAGTCGTCCACTTGTTTCTCTTCTTGCAAGAATGGATGCGTAAAGTGAGAAACAAGCCCGCGCCTCAATTCGTCAGTTTCTCTGAGTGCATCTAGCTCCACGCTTCGTACCAGATACATGCGATCCTGAGCACGCGATGCTGCAACATTGAAACACTGCGCAGAGGTACCACGTAAAATGGGCGAAATTGTCTCGTTAGGGGCGATTACCATGGATAGAAACATAATGTTCCGTTCTTTACCTTGAAAAGTTCTAGCATCTCCACACGCAATCTTAAATTTTGCAATTTTTTCAGGCCCGAGTTCCTGTTCAAGCATCTTCCATACTTTTAAAGCCTGCTTATCCCCCAAAAGTGAAACCACACCTATCGTGCGATGAATCATAGCTTGGTCTGCGCAAATTGCCAGAATTTCATCCACGATAAACCTTGCTTCAGGAGTGTTCGTGTTATCGGTCTTGCAAATAAAACCATCTTCGACAAATACATCTATCAGAGGTGGGTCTATCCGCTCTGAAGCTCTTGGTAATCGTAATGGCATCAATTCATGGTTATAGAACTCACGTTTAGAGTACTCGATGATCGGGCCAACGCAGCGGAAGTGTTCCTTCAGCATTACGGTATACTCAGCGAAAACTACTTTACACAAGTCATAGATAGATCGTTCTGGCGTCATCTGTGCCCGAAATGTTTCCACTTGGCTTCCTAAGAAACGATCCATCAGGTTGTGAATCTTATCTTTCTCTAGACCTACCCCTTCGGGAGAAACCTGTTTATCATCGCCGAAGATTAATACTTTCTGCGCACGTAACAAAGTTGGCAAGGCTGAAAAGTCAGATTGTGAGGCTTCATCGATGATAACAAGGTCAAAGGTCCCAAGCTCTGCAGGTAACGATTCTGACACGCGGTAGTGCGGCATAATCCAACAAGGAATAATGGCAGAATTTGCTTTGAAAACAGCTGCATGGGCATCCCGTCGGTATCGTATTGCGCGCTTTCCAGTTCTTTTACCTTTCTTCGGAATAGCGTTAAAGGCTGCAAGGGCTTGACGAAAATCAGGGGTAGCATTGCTTGCAAGCTTGTGCGTGGTCCGCTTGGAAACAATGTCCTGATAAGTGCGCGCCAAATCCATCTCAGCTTCTCCGTATTCTCTAGTCAGCCTTTTTAATTCTTCTCTTGCATCAATACTGTCTAAAAAATTTGAAAGACGCTTAAGTCGCCAGGCTTGTCTCCAGTTACCGGGGATAAGATTATCGATAGTCCCGGTTGTTGGTAGAGATGAAAGCTTTTCGGCCCATTTAGGTGCGCCAGACTCTTTTATGCTGTCACAGACTTTCTTAGCTGTAGCAAGGTGCGGTGCTAAGCTCTGTACTCGCCGTAATTCCTCCATTAGGGTAATCCATGTTGCCTGCAGGTATGTATCAGGAATATCCTTGTTGCCTAAGGTATCGGCAAAGAACAGAATAAAATTGTCCACTATCCTACCGCTACAAGTAGCCGCAACCTCTTTGAATCGTTCCTTCAGCACCCAAGTCTCTGCCAGTCTTTTCTGAGTAAGGTGGTTAGTTAGAATCCCCTCAAATTGTTTCAGCAATTCATCGCTATTTGTTGTATCAGACCCATGGTTCCATGATGGTAATACGACATTAGCTTTATCATCGATTTCTTGTTCAACAGCAATCATAACTTTTGTTTTTCTGTATATAACCAAAGCCTCTACAGCTTGATGAATATGCTTCGGATCAGTAGGTATTTGAGCAACAAATACTTCCGAAGCCAAGGCATTCCAGCGCGTAACCAATGTACGAAGTTTCTTGAGGTGCTCTACATACTCAAGAACGTGAGCCCATTCTTCATTCCCATGGGGTTTGGCCCCAAGCAGCTTGATTTTCTGGAGTTTCTTTTTCAAGTCTCCCTTGATAATAAGGCTAGCCATTCCAAAAGCACTTTTACCTGCTGCAAGATTTCGCAACCCCAGCACAAGCTCGTCCTCAAGGTCTATATCGTTAGGGGTCTCTACGGGTTTTTCCAGGAATTGTTTATTATCGTCAACCGCGGAATTCAGCTCATTAGCCAATTCTTCAAACAACTGGAACATGTCTTGTGAATGCCCAATTTTCAGCTTTATCCGGAGTGTTCGATACCAATTATGCTCAGACTGCCCGAGTTCACTTTTTAGATTTTTAAGATAAGATAGAAGTTTTACTAATGAGGCGGCTAGCTGGTAAATTTCATTGGATGAATTTGCCATTATGGAAACCTCATCCTGCTCAAGCTCCTCTTTCAGTTTACTTAACTGTGAGAGATCCTGATGCACCTTGAGCAGATGCCTAGAATCAGGAAATTTGGATATCTGCGGAAGTTTCTTGCCTAAGTAATCCAGGTCCTTACCCAATAGACGCCGGACTGCACGCAATTCGATAATATGCTTGTCAGTAAACTGAGGAGCATGCTCTAGCCTGATGGTTAGCTCATCATCTATCCATTCAAAGTTACCTTTCTCCTGAACAAGTTCTTTAGCAGCTTCCTGGGGATCAATCAATTCACCGTCGATGTCGAGCTTGCTAAGATTGCACAATGCCCATTTAGATATTGAGCGATTAATTTTGACAAGCCGACCATGAAGACTATCAATATGAGATTCTAGCAACGATATTTCCCGGCCAAGTGAAGTTCGGTCAATGCCCTGTACTTCAGCAGCGATTTTTTCAACTGCGTATTCAAACTGCTTCATGCCTTCCTTCTCACTACTCAGAAAGCTTATGGCTAGTGGTTGAATCACTTTAGGCAGGTGTTCATGCAGAACAGCAAGCGCTGGAACACGCGTTGATGTGACCAGCACCCTGTAACCTTGTGCCAAGTTGTGACAAATGATATTTGCAATGGTGTGTGTTTTTCCAGTACCAGGAGGCCCCTGCACTACTACTCCAGGCGAGTGTTCAAGCATCTGGATGATGCGTGCCTGCTCCTTGTTGTATGGTTTTAGGAAGAAAAGATCTGAAGCTTTGGTTTGATTAGAACTTTTTCCAGTAGATCTCTGCGCATTAGACAGACCACGAAAATTGGGTAATTCTCTCTCAGTATGCTTAGATGTGGGATCGGTCACGATAGCGTTGAGTGCAGCTGGTAATTCTAAGGATTCTTCAACCTGTTTCTTGAGTCTATCTAGGTCTTGGATAAAAAGGCTGTTGCTACGTGGTCTGGCAAAAAGTACCCAAGTATCGGTTACTTTGAGTGCGTTATCTGCTTCAGGTAAAGCTCGATCATCAGGGGTAGTTTGAGTTGGCCAAAATACTCCTCGTGAATCGAGATGTGTTACAGCTACTCTTAATAACGGCTCAAATGATGCCCTGTCAAATGGTGAAAAGGTATTTTGGGTGCGTGAGAAAGAATCTTTAGCAATACGCTCTCGATCTGGAACGGCTTGGTCATGCTCAGCGAAGTACATTTCAAGTTCCAGCCGGGAATCAACCTCACGAGGTCTTACCCTTTGGGTGCGTGAGAAAAAATCTTTAGCAATATGCTCTAGATTTGTAACGGCTTGGTTATGCTCAGCGGTGTATATTTCAAGTTCCATCCGGGAATCAATATTACGAGGCCTTACCACAATGTCCATCGTAAGTTCGTTGAAAGAAAGCTCGACTAACCTGGATACCAACGGATAGCTTACGGAAACATCTCCCATTTTCCATACAGCGATACCGATCCCCCATACCAGTTCAAGTTGAGATTCTACGATTGAGCCCTCAAGTTGTTGTTTGAGGGTAAACAATGTTGCGTAGAGGCTAATAGACTCTCGTCGACTTTTTTCATTAATAGCCCATGGAAACCAGAGATTATTAACGTAAATATTTAGCTGAGTTTTAACCTCATCTAGATTTTCAAAAGTATCTAAAAAAACTAGCTGTTTTGGATCGAAAGACGCTGAATCCTGAATATCGCTATCTAGATCAGGAAGCACCTCTAACCCGAGGTCGATTAGTTCCTGGATCTCAATATGGGGCTTAAGTTCAGGTTCCTCAAAAGGTGTATTAGATAATTTTATCCAAGCCTTAAGGAAATTGCTTGTAGGCTCCGGTGGCTTGGTTTCATGCAGTCTGTTTACTACGAGCCAAACTTCGTCTTCTCTGTCTTCAAGAGAAACATTTAGGTGTACTCCTGGAAGTCCCGCAATGCTGTTCTCGTGCCGATGAAACATGTGAGCCGTAACATTAGACGTTGGCTTATCTCGCATTAAGGCGGTTTGTTGGGTGTACTCAATGAGGGCCAGCGTACGTTCTTGTCCTATTGCCATGGCTCCTTGCCAGTTGTTTTTTTGGGAAAAATTAATTTCAAGGTGCAACGCCCAAGTCCATTTATGTCCTCATACTCCATCTGTTAGATGTATACATAATACCGACGAATAGAGTTTAGCTATATTACACTGCTAAATATAGTAAGCCGAACCTGCAATGATGATTTATTTGAGTAACAACTATTAGCGCAAAGTAGCTATTAGCGAAAAACGGGTTTCTACCCATAACGGATATTCAGTTATGGATGAAAACTAAGTTACAAATATTTATAAGTACCAATTATATATGGCTACAGGCTTCAGATGCCATCCACGACTACAACGATGGCCAAGTAATCATAATGGAGTAATTGCTATCTGAGATGTTTCGTAACCCTCACCCTTTTAGGTGCCGGTCTCGCTGGACTTGGATTCTTACGGAGAAAAACAAAAGCATAAGGGAAGTAGCAAATAGAAAAACCTCGACATTAGTCGGGGAGATTTTGTATCTAATAAAAGATATGCTTAGACTATCACGAATGTTCTCTTTTGGCACAAAGCAGACATTCAGGTAACAACAAAAATACTTCTCGGAACAGAGCCTGTGTAAGTGATTGCTAATCACTAGATAGCAACATTATTTCTATGCTGTCCACACAAACGCAAAGCCCCACGATGATCGTGGGGCTTTGCAGGATCGCCACATTAATGTGGCCTCATTTCGTCGCGTTACTGCGACGTATGCCAGTGCATTAGCACCGCGGCGTTTGGATGAAACTGTAGTGATATAGTGATTTCCGTCTATAGAACCCCCCTCTTAAAAGGATTGCCTCTAAATAATTAGACAGTATGGCGTTTCACTAACTCTATTAACTTCCTTTTTGCACCGTTCCTGACCGGTTCGCATCAGTCACGATCTGACCGTCTGATTTAAGACGGCAAATAAAGCGTATACCTATGAAATAAGTTTGTCAAAGGCATTCGGAAACTCCGAACATTGGGATGAAATAGGCTAGGCGGAAAAAATCGAACTCATGTCTGTTAATACCATACCAATCATAATATTAGCTAAAAAGTAGCCAGCCCTATTTCCTAGAAACACCCCAATATTACCCCCAAAATGATTGGCTATTATCGAATAGCTTTGGAAGCTAAATGTGATCATCCTTTTTACAAAAACAGTTACTAATGAGATGTCTAATCCAGAGTTTTTATGCCAGCAGCAACGTTCTTGACAAGCATTAAGGATTCTTCCATTCTGTTCCAGCGCTATAAGGATAAAGGAATAACACGATGTTTCGTGTCATACAATACATTATTTTTCTATGGGTTTTTACAACTTGTAATGCTAATTCAGCTGATTTTCGATACATACAATACGATGGATTTCATTTAACCGTAGATTGTGAGAAAAGGTCAGCTATTCGATTTGCATATACTATTGGCCCTGACACTGCCAATCTAAAAAGAAGAACAAGTTTTAGCAAGGATCCAGATTTCTCAACTGAATGTCAGCAATTTTCTGGAAAATCATATAGTGGCTCACCAGAACCATTTGACCGCGGTCATTTGGTTCCAGCAAATCATTTAGACAATCTGGAACTTGGTATTCACCAATCAAATTATATGACTAACATTCTGCCGCAGGCTAGAAATATGAATCGTGGGGCATGGTTACACACTGAAGAGATCATAGAATGCCATAGGGAAAATGGCTTATTACATGTTTATGGGGGAGCAGTATATGATCTTGATAGGAGCCGGGACTTCTTTACAGGGTCACATGGCATTAAAACACCCAGCGCATTTTGGAAAGTAATAATAGGTAAAACTAGCCATATAGCTTGGATTGTCCCTAATACATCAGATGCGACACGTTCAAAATTAGATGAATATCTAGTTTCAATAGATCAAATAGAAAAGGACACTGGAGAATATTTCCAGACCATTTATAAAGACGAAAAAGTTATACCTGCAACAACGTCTTGGAAGCTACCACCAGGTTGCGATCTTAGCTAAAGCAAATTCTAACTACAGATACAAACGTATTGATGAATGTCCGCTTTAGGCACAAAGCTAACATTAACTACTCTAGTTTCTAATTATTTTATTAACTATATATTTCGCCTGTATATAGTGGATAAAAAGATGAAAACCAAACATACAATGCCATTGATGTGCAGTAAATGCTCCGAAAAGCGGGTGAAGTTTTGTAGGACTGTCATGAAGATTCCGAAAATCAGAAACAGCCTTTATGTGTTCGGTTACTGAATTATGAAAAGATTCTATCTGCTCAGCCCCCGGACTTTCAGAAGGCATTACATCTTTTTTCATATCTATTGCCCCAGCCCCATGGGGCTCTTCATCACGGACCAGACTTTCAATAATGGATGTAAAACTACGGTTCACAATCGTGTTATGTTCAAGTATCTTGAATAATGACCAGTCTCGCATATCTTTATCAATTCCCGGCAATAATCCGGGAACACGAACAGTCAATATTCCACTCTCAGCATCAATCATTGTTGCAAGTACAAGATAACGGTCACACAATTTCTGAATCTGTGTTGATGCCTGATCCCGACTTGTCAGAACAAATAAAATCCGGAGTACTATCCCTAAAAGTAAATAACGCATATCTTTATCCTGTCATAGTCTCTTTTTTATATAACATTAACAATCCACACAAACTTTGTTGACAACATTTCGTACATAGATCATTGCAATAATTGCGGCAATCCACACAATTGCAAAAACACTCCACCAGACTCCCGTTACACCTACAGCAACTACTGTAGTAATAAACCAGAGCGCAGGAAAAGGTAAAACGATTGTCGTAAAACTCCCATGAGAAGAGGAAAGAGCGGACGTTTAAGGCCACGAAAAACAGAGTCAGTTACAAATAGTATTCCATAAGCCCAGGTAATAAGTGCAGCTACTGAAAGATATCCGACACCTGAATTAATTACAGCTATATCATCAGTGAAAATATCTATTACATACCCGGAACAAATGAATATGAATGCAGCCGCAAAAGTACTTATGTATAAAGAATAACGCATTGCAACCTGGATTATCTCCCTGACGCGGTCATATCTTTTTGCTCCGTTGTTCTGACCAATAAGCGTCAGTACGGCAATATTTATTCCGATGCCAGGAATCAGAACAATCTGCTCAATACGCATCCCTACTCCATACCCAGCCACAGTACTTTCACCAAAGGTGCTGACAAAGTACGTAATAATAAACGCGCCAACTGAGATGGTCATCAAAGAAAGACTTGCAGGGAATCCTTGCCCGGCAATATCAAGATACGTTTTCATATCGGGTGAATATTGTCCCCTGGATTCTTTTATAACTAATCCTGTTTCACGCACTTTAAACCATAAATACAATGCACCAAGTGCATTGGTAGCAATAGTTGCAATTGCAATGCCTGAAATACCCAATACAGGAAGACCAAACCAGCCAAATGCGAGCATCGGACTGAGTAAGCTGTTGGTAAAAAAACCGGCTATGAGAACATTACGATATGATTTTGTATCTCCAACCGCATTCAGTATCGCATTAAACATAAAAATTATCGTAATAAAGATCGACCCCCAGAAAATTGTTACAAGGTAATTACTTGCTGTGTTCAGGTACTCTCCTTTGGCACCAAGAAGTGTAAGAAGATAGGGCACAAACAAAATACCAAGAACTGAGATCATAACGCCAAGCAAAATTCCGAAACTGATTGTCTGTTTTGCATAACGTTTGGCGGTACTTATATCATTACTACCCAATGCATTTGCAATAAGTGCAGTTGCCCCGGAGCCGACTCCCATACTCAGAGCAATAAGTGCAAAAAATATAGGGTAGGAGATAGAAAGAGAAGCGAGCGCCTGCGTTGAAAGATAGCCTGCAACAAATGTATCAACTACGTTATACATTGTATTAAAGAAAAGCCC
>QIFK01000230.1 GCA_003230615.1 Nitrosospira sp.
AGTTCATCAGGAACACTGGGAAAATTCGCATACGCCGTTGCCGCAAATAACGCACCACAAGCTAACAAAACCATTCTCAACCAAAGCTTGGTAACCATTTTGATGCCCCCTTGTTGTTCCGTAATTGTTGTTTGTTATTTGTTATTTGTTATTTTTTCGTGGTTAATAGACTTTCCAGTCGACCAAGAACCGCTTATTCCAACATCTTGTAGACTACTCTGACATCACTCTAAATGTCAAGAAAAATGCAGTGTTGACATTTCTATTTCTAGTTCCGCCTAAATTTTAGTTGGCATGGCTTACATCTTTAACTGTACTAATTGACAATTTATAATGAATTATCTTAATGATAGATGTGCCGGTGTTTCCGAATTTATACCGGGTTATCTACATCTATAAACTGGTGAGTAATGTCGAATTTTTGTGCTATGTGCTCACCCAACGCCTGTACACCATAACGCTCAGTAGCATGATGCCCTGCCGAGATAAAAGCCACGCCGGATTCACGTGCAGCATGCACGGTTCTTTCTGAGATTTCACCAGTAATAAAAACATCCACGCCTAAACGGATAGCCTCATCAAAATAATCCTGAGCTGCTCCAGTACACCAAGCGATGCGTCGTATCTGCTTAGTTTCCTCACCAATTACTAATGGTCTACGTAACAAAATTTGCTCTACACTTACACTTAGCTCTTTAAGCGACACAACTTGTGACGGGCAACCATGTACCGCAATGTTCTGCTCACCAAATCGACCAGTTTCAACGAAACCGAGCCTATTCCCTAATTGGCTATTGTTTCCCATCTCTGAATGTGCATCTAGTGGCAGATGGTAAGCAAATAAACTAACGTCATGCGCTATCAGTAGTGCTATACGGCGACGTTTCATGCCGATTAAACATTCGTTCTCGCCACGCCAAAAGTACCCATGATGAACTAGTACCGCGTCTGCTTTTTTATCAATGGCTGCTTGCAGGAGCTCGAAAGAAGCAGTTACACCGCTAACTATTGTCCCAATCTCGCTACGGCCTTCCACTTGCAGCCCGTTTGGGCAATAATCACGAAATTGGGAGACATTTAGCAGCAAATCCAAGTAAGATTCAAGTTCTTTCAATCGCATCGCTATTCTTCCTCCAATAATTCACTAATACTTAATACTTTATGGCAATTAACTTAATATCTGTGTCTAAATCCTAATATGCATAAGCTCTGGCTAATTTTCGCACAAACAGCAACAATATGCCTTGCTGCGTTATTTGTTATTTCCACTTTGCGCCCTGAATTACTCCCATGGAACATGCATAGCGGTGTCGTGAACAGTAGCGTTAAGAACGGTGGCATCGCGACACTGAAACAAGTTGCTCCCGGCAAAAAGTCTACTCTAAACAGTACGTCAAACCTCAACAGCTTTAGTAACGTTGCCAAAAAGGTTATGCCATCAGTTGTTAGTGTTTTCACCAGCCAGAAAGTCAGGGTATCCACACATCCACTGCTTAACAATCCAAACTTTCGCGAGTTCTTTGGTCTTGGTGACGACTTCAAAGAACAAACCCAGCGTAAATCTGGACTTGGCTCTGGCGTAATTGTAAGTCCTGAAGGGTATATCCTTACTAATCATCATGTAGTAGCAGCTGCAGATGAAATAGGAGTTGAATTGGCCGATGGAAGAAAAGCAAAAGCAAACATTATCGGTTCAGATCCGGAAACCGATCTTGCTGTCATAAAGATCGACATGAAAGGACTGCCGTCAGTAACATTTGGGCACTCGGATCAAGCCAAGGTGGGAGACATAGTACTAGCCATTGGCAACCCCTTAGGTGTTGGCCAAACAGTGACTATGGGTATTATTAGTGCGCTAGGAAGGAAACAGCTGGGTATTAGCGCTTTTCAAAGTTTTATCCAAACAGATGCTGCCATAAATCGAGGGAATTCAGGAGGCGCTCTGGTGGATGCAACTGGAAATTTGATCGGAATTAATACAATGATAATTTCGCAAACTGGTGGATCAGTTGGCATCGGCTTATCCATTCCAACTATTGTTGCCAAACCGATAATGGAACAAATTATTCAGACTGGTAGCGTAACCAGGGGCTGGATCGGTGTAGAAGTGCAAGATTTAACACCGGAATTGGCAGAGTCGTTCAAACGCGCCAACACTGATGGTGCATTAATCTCTGGTGTTTACAAAGATAGTCCTGCAAACCAAGCTGGGATAGAACCAGGAGATATACTGATAGCGGTGGAAGGCAAGACTGTCGCTAATACATCTGACATGCTTAATCTGACCGCGGCATTACCACCAGGGCAAGCTGCCACGTTCACGGTAATACGAAAACACGCAGAAAAATCCATTGAAATCAAAATAGGTAAACGTCCAAAACCAATAAAGCGTGATGAATAGCAAAAGTAAAGGCAGATACTAAATTGGAATAATCTTAAAAAGACAATCAGCAACGACTGATTACTTTTCCCGTCTCCCTTGTACTGCAGACCCCGAATTCGACTACCTTCCCTTTATTCTGCCTAGGATTTGCCCAATTCCTATTCCATTTTATCGTTACTCGCGGATTGTTGATGACTTGAGATCAACGTAGGTTTGCTCAGAAAACCTGCTGCCAGTATTCCTAGCTCAAAGAGAAGATAGAGCGGTATCGCTAACATAAATTGTGAAACTACGTCGGGTGGCGTTATTACTGCACTTATTACAAATGCTCCGACAAGAACGTAGCTGCGTATTTTTTTTAGTTTTTCGACTGAGACCACACCAGTTTTTACAAGAACCACCACGAATACCGGTGCCTCGAATGAAATTCCAAAGGCAATGAACATAGTCAAAACAAAGTCTAGATATTTACCAATATCTGTCATTACCGCTACGCCCTGCGGTGCAAAATGCGTAATGAATTCGAACACCAGTGGCAACGCACCAAAAAAAGAAAATGCCATACCACAAAAGAACAATATGCTGCTGACAAACACTAGGGGAAACACTAAACGTCTCTCGTTAGAATACAATCCCGGGGCAACAAATGCCCATATTTGATAAAGAGTATATGGTAGTGTGATGAGAAAAGCCGCCATCATGGCAACCTTCATCGGCACAAAGAACGGCGTAGTAACTTCTGTAGCAATCATCTGCCCACCTTCAGGAAGCTTCTCTAGCAGGGGTTGTGCCAGCAATGTATATAATTCCCGCGCGTAAAAAGCACAGGGTATAAAACCAAGCATCATCACACCAAATATGCGCATCAACCTAATGCGAAGTTCCGTCAAATGCGAAATGAATGTGTTTTTGATGCTCATGCTGTAAATTGAAGTAAATCGATTGAGCCGACACAATTAAATCGAAGCGTGCTGGTGATGAGAATGTTCATTATGGGCCTTCTTCACAACACTGTATTTTTATTTCCTCACTACATTATCCCGCTTCAATTCTAATCTTTTTAGATCAGTTACTTGGTAGAGCGATTACTTGGCTGGGGTGGAGAAGATTTTTTCAAGGATGTTTTATCTCTAGCGACTTCAGACTGGGATGTAACTGTTGGTGTAGTTGTTGTTCTAATGTCCGCTGCCGCTTGCAGCTCACTTACCTCCTCCCGTACCGAGTTTTCAATAGAATGAGCTGCTTCTTGTACCGATGAATGTAATTCATTTAGTTCTTCCACCTCCATCTCACGCTGAATGTCATTCTTAACATCACTAACGTAGCGACGCACACGCCCTAATAGATGACCCAGAGTACGCGCTACCTTAGGCAGTCGATCCGGGCCAACCACTATTAGCGCCACGACTGCAATCACCATAATTTCTGTGAAGCTGATATCGAACATGGCTTATGAAATTAGCAAGAGAAGAAAATCAAACAGCGACAGTATTCTAATCTAGTCATTGCTTTACCAACTTTACCGATTTACCCCTTGTCGGTTATCTATCATAATTTTGTTTGTGTCTTGTCCTTGACCTCGCCTTCAATGGTTTGACCATCAACTTTCTGTGATGAGGAGGAGGAAGAGGAGGAGGACTTTTCTTCATCTGCACCTTTCATACCTTCTTTGAAACCTTTTACTGCACCACCTATATCGCCGCCAAGATTACGAAGCTTCTTGGTGCCAAACACCAAAACAACAATCACCAAGACAACCAGCCAGTGCCAAATACTAAATGAACCCATCATATACTCCTTTAACTTGGGTTTGGAATCATAACGGGCAAGCGTTCCGTACCGCCGCCAATGATGTGAGCATGAAGATGATAAACTTCTTGCCCCCCAACACGCCCAGTATTAATAATGGTTCGGAAGCCGTCCGTGCAACCCTGTTCCTTCGCCAAACTGGGAACCAGCAGCATAATTTTACCCAGCAAATTCTGGTGCTTTTCTTCAACCTCGTCTAGTGAGGCAATATGCAACTTAGGTACCAACATGAAATGTACTGGAGCTGCAGGATGGATATCGTGAAACGCAAAAACATCAGCATCTTCATAGACTTTTTTGCTAGGAATCTCACCCTTTATAATTTTACAAAAAATACAGTTTCCCATTTTTATCCTATTTTCCGTGATGCTTTCTCATCTATCCCTGAAATCCCTTCACGCCGTTCCAGCTCATCTAATACATCATCTGGTCCCAAACCATGGTGAGCTAGCAGTATTAAACAGTGGAACCACAGATCTGCTGTCTCGCGCGTGATATGCAGCTTATCACCATCTTTTGAGGCCAATAGAACTTCCGCCGCCTCTTCCGCAATTTTCTTCAGTATCTCGTCACGTCCGCCACACAATAGCTTCGCCACATAGGAACTGTCAGAGTTAAAACTCTTGCGTGATTCGATAGTTTCCGCCAGACGGCGAATAATAGTCAAGTCTTTCATTCTCTGTATATTTCTTTGGGATCTTTAATTACAGGAGCAACCACCACCCACCGTTCGTTCTCCAACCTATTGAAAAAACAATTATGCCTGCCCGTGTGACAGGCAATGCCACCAACTTGTTCCACCTTCAGCAACAAAATATCCTGGTCACAATCTAGATAAATTTCCTTTACTTTCTGAATATGACCAGACTCTTCGCCTTTACACCAGAGTTTCTTCCGAGATCGCGACCAGTAAACCACTTTGCCAGTTTCGACAGTAAGCTTCAATGCCTCACGATCCATCCAAGCAACCATCAACACTGAGTTGCTAGAGGCTTCCTGAGTTACGACTGGAATCAGTCCATCTTTAGACCAGTTTACTTTATTTAGCCAATTGTCAGACATAGACTCATGATTCAATTTCGGTTTTTCCTGGTTTCATTCTACCACTACATCCGAACTTCGATACCATGTTGTGCCATATACTCCTTGGCTTGGCGCACAGTATATTCGCCATAGTGAAAAATACTTGCCGCCAGCACTGCATCGGCGTGGCCCTGAAGAATGCCTTCCACAAGATGGTCCAAATTACCCACGCCACCACTAGCGATTACCGGTATGTCTACCGCGTCCGACACAGTACGAATAAGCGCCAGATCGAAACCGTTTCGAGTTCCATCTCTGTTCATGCTGGTAAGTAGGATTTCGCCTGCGCCAAGCAACTGAATTTCTTTTGCCCATTCAACTGCATCCAGGCTAGTAGCTTTGCGTCCACCGTGAGTGAATACTTCCCACTTTGCGGACTTGGTACCTGTACCATGTACCTGTTTGGCATCTATAGCTACCACAATGCACTGAGCACCGTAACGACCTGCGGCATCAGCTACCAGTTGGCGGTTCTGCACTGCCGAGGTATTGATACTCACCTTGTCGGCGCCAGCATTTAACAACCTGCGTACATCATCGACGTGGCGAACACCACCTCCTACGGTCAACGGAATGAAAACTTGAGCTGCAACTTTCTCAATGATATGCAAAATCAGACCACGGTTGTCTGAACTAGCTGTAATGTCTAGAAAAGTTAGCTCATCTGCCCCTTGCTCATCATAACGGCGCGATATTTCAACAGGATCGCCTGCGTCCTGGAGCGTAATAAAATTAACACCCTTGACTACTCTTCCATTTGTTACATCGAGACAGGGGATAATACGTTTGGCTAGGCCCATAGGGCTAAAAACCCTTTACTGGATAAGTAACTACATGGAAATACTAAAATATCATAAAACAAAATCATCTTCCTACACTCGAAACAGCTTCCACGATATATCTACAAAACTTCATTAAGAAATTGACATATCTAGATTTCATGCCTTCATACTAAGCTTATCTGCTAATATTTGTGCCTTCTTGAAATCCAGTGAACCTTCGTAAATTGCACGTCCCGTAATAACCCCCATAATGCCCTCAGCTTCAATTTCACACAGTGCTTGGACATCGTCAAGACTGGCAACTCCTCCACTTGCAATAATCGGAATGGTAAGCGCTTTAGCGAGTTCCAACGTAGCCTTGACATTGACACCGCTTAACATACCGTCACAACTAATATCGGTATAAATAATTGCTTCAACACCATATTCCTCAAATTTTTTTGCTAAATCGATCACATCATGGCCAGTAACTTTGGACCAACCATCCACTGCAATCTTTCCATCTTTTGCATCTAGTCCCACCATAATATGACCAGGAAAAGCATAGCAAGCCTCGTGCAAAAACCCCGGAGTTTTAACAGCTGCGGTTCCAATAATGATATAAGAGATACCATCGTCTAGGTATCGCTCTATGGTTTCAAGATCACGGATGCCCCCACCTAACTGGATTGGGATCTTGCCATCAATGGCCTCGACGATGGCACGGATTGCTGGTTCATTCTTTGGCATACCAACGAGTGCTCCATTAAGATCCACCAGATGCAGACGCCGCGCACCCTGATTCAACCAATGTTCAGCCATGGAACTAGGGTTTTGTGAAAATACCGTGGCGCTTTCCATCTTACCTTGTTGAAGCCTTACACACTGCCCGTCCTTCAGGTCTATTGCAGGAATGATCAGCATTTTGAGTCAGGAGTAATAGTTGAAAATTTAGATCTAAGGCCTATGTCAGATAATTAAGCTAATTATCCTAACGCCTAATAAGTGGTTCCCATAGCACAAAATTTTTCAGTAGTGTTAATCCTGCTATATCACTTTTTTCAGGATGGAACTGGACAGCAAAAATATTATCCCTTGCCACTGCGCAAGTAAATTGAAAAGGATAAAAGCTGTAGCCAGCCACCGGCTCCGGATCAGCAGTTTCAACATAATAACTGTGAACGAAATAAAAACGCGTATCCTTGGCAATACCTTTCCACATCGGATGTTCAGCTGATTGGTACACTTGATTCCACCCCATGTGTGGAACTTTAAGTTTTTGCCCGCTGGTATCTTCCATAGTAGTAAATTGTATTACCTTGCCTGGTAAAATACCCAAACCTTTTACGTTACCCTCCTCGCTCACCTCAAACAACATCTGCAGACCAATACAAATTCCGAGAAATGGTTTATTAGCGGCAGCTTCCAACACTGCGCCACGCAATCCACGTGCATCCATTTCTTTCATACAGTTAGGCATTGCACCTTGACCGGGAAATACTACGCGAGCAGCTTTCTGTACCTCTGCCGGGTTGCTGGTAACAATAATGGAGGCAGTAGGGGCCACATGCTCCAAAGCTTTAGACACCGAGCGCAAGTTACCCATTCCATAATCAACGATTGCAATATCAGTCATGCAGAAGTAAGGACGTCTACAAAGAACCTTTGGTAGATGGAATTGCGCCAATTGCACGGGGATCAAGTTCCACCGCCATACGTAATGCTCGGCCAAATGCTTTAAATGCAGTTTCCGCTTGGTGATGAGCATTATCACCAGACAGGTTGTCAATGTGCAACGTTACCATGGCATGGTTAACAAAGCCCTGGAAAAACTCATTCACCAAATCCACATCGAATTCACCAATACGAGCGCGCACAAATGTGATGTTAAATTCCATACCAGGACGCCCTGAAAGGTCCATCACTACCCTTGACAACGCCTCATCCAAAGGAACGTACGCGTGACCATAACGACGTAAGCCCTTCTTATCACCAATAGCTTGCATGAATGCCTGGCCCAGAGTAATCCCGATATCCTCCACCGTATGATGAGCATCAATGTGCAAATCTCCCTTAGCGGAAATCTTCAGATCTATCATTCCATGGCGTGCCACCTGATCTAGCATATGGTCTAAAAATGGTATGCCGGTATCTAGCACTGCCTTGCCGGTTCCATCCAGATTAATATCGACACAGATCTGGGTTTCCAACGTATCGCGGATAACTTGAGACTGGCGCATGAGAAAATTTAATAGATAAAGGTGTAAAAATTAGTTAATCGGTTTCTTGATCAATGTTTGCAGCGCCTCTAAAAACTGCTCATTCTCATCAGGTGTTCCTATCGTCACGCGCAAACAATCTCTCAGCAAAGGGTGTGAACCATCAAGGTTTTTAATTAATACACCACGCTTTTTAAGTTCTAAAAACACTTGCCCCGCTTCATTCACGCGCAATAAAATAAAGTTTGCATCTGTTGGGAAAACCTCAACCCCATCCAGCGCCTTCAAACATTCACTCATCACTACTCGTTCAGCCTTGATTGCGGCCGCTTGTTGCTGCAGAACATCAGGATACTGCAATACCTTTTCAACAACTAGCTGGGTTATTACACCTACATTATACGGCAAACGAAGCTTTTCTAACTGTGTTAGCCATTCTGGCCTGCCTACCAACAACCCCAACCTTAAACCTGCAAGCCCCGATTTAGAGAGCGTACGCATCAATAGCAAATTTGGATGTTGAGTAAGTTTACTCATGAAACTTGCATCGGCGAAAGCGTGGTAGGCCTCATCCACTACCACCACACCAGGGGCGGCTTCAATAATACGCGAGACAGCTTCAGCGTCAAACAAATTACCTGTTGGATTATTTGGATAGGCAATAAAAATCACTGCTGGTTGGCACTTGGTGATGGCAGTAAGCATCGCATCTAGATCCAGTGAAAAATCAGCTTTGAGCGGAATACCGCTATACTCCATACCGGTAAAAGTGGCAATTATGCGGAACATTGCAAATGCTGGTTCAACACTCATCAACACCGCACCTGGTCTAGATACGGCTAGGGCAACAATCTGAATGATCTCATCCGAACCGTTACCCAGCATGATATCCATCCCGAGGGGAACACCCATTGCTTCCCGCAATGCGACCTTGAGTGAGGCAGCATTCGTATCGGGATAACGGTTGGTTGAAACATTTGCTACTAGTCGTGCAATTTCATCACGTAGATTCTTAGGTAGAGAATAAGGATTCTCCATCGCGTCCAGTTTTATCATGCCAATTGAAGACGGCACATGATAAGCGGAGAGACTAAGAATTTCTGGACGGATGATTTGATCGAGTGTATTAGGCATGACGTCTATTTTAAACCGGGAAAACTCAATTTATGCCTGATTATGCCATTATCGTAATTTGTGATTTACCCAAAGAGCAGCTGTAAACAATAACATTGCACCGGCCTGATGCGCTACAGCAAGTGGCAGAGGGACCACCATCAGTAAAGTAGCAACCCCCAGGCTGATCTGTACTACCAACATGAATAGAAGTAAATTACAAGCAAGCTGAGTCGAACTAGGTAGTGTGAGTCGTCTAGATTTAAACCAAAAAATCGGAACTAGAATCGCTAAAATCCAAGCGATTATACGATGATCAAATTGCACCGTCGCCATATTGTCAAAGAAATTTCGATACCATGGTTCCATCGTGAATATTTCTGGTGGTATGAAGTGACCATTCATTAGGGGAAATGTGTTGTAAGCCAGCCCAGCACGAATGCCAGCAACGAAGCCTCCTGATAAAACCATGAGAAAAATTAACCCAATAATCGCCTGAGAAAAACGGTATAAACTGTGAACCCTATTATCCTCATGCAATGTGCCAGCAGGGAAGAACAGTTTCAGTGCCACATGAAACATTGCGGCAAAAATAATAAATGCCAAACTCAAATGGGCTGTCAAACGATACTGACTAACATGGGGATTATCCACCAACCCACTTTTCACCATATACCAACCCATCAACCCTTGTAGTCCGCCCAGTAGAAAAATCCCAGCCAGCTTTAAACCCAATGGCTGGTCAATTCTCTTACGCAAACTAAAATATAGGAAAGGAATCAAAAATACCAATCCAATAACGCGCCCTAGTAGCCGGTGAAAATATTCCCACCAGAAAATATTTTTGAACTCATCAGGGCTCATACCCTGATTGACTTTTTTATACTGGGGCGTCTTATGGTATTTCTCGAAAATTTCCTCCCAATCACTCTCACTAAGGGGAGGAATAGTGCCCAAAATAGGCTTCCATTCGACTATGGAAAGTCCAGAATCGGTAAGGCGCGTGACGCCGCCAACCACCACCATAGCAAACACCAGAACACAGCAAACTAGTAACCAAATAGCGATGGGCTTTTGTATTGCCATTCTAGGAATTATTTCATCCGCAGTAGACGTTGCCGCTCGCGCACCCATTCTTTCTGCTTCTCGGATTCGCGCTTGTCGTGCTGTTTCTTTCCTTTAGCTAAACCAATTTCAAGCTTGATCTTGCCAGCCTTGTAGTGCATATCTAAAGGCACCAAGGTGTAACCCGCGCGCTCCGCCTTACCAATAAGTCGTTTTATTTCCTCAGCATGCAATAACAACTTGCGGGTGCGTATCGGATCTGGACTGATATGAGTCGACGCAGTTGGTAGTGGGCTGATATGGCAACCTAAGAGATACAACTCACTTTTACGGACAATAACATAGGCTTCTTTTACCTGAACTCGCCCAGCTCGAATCGCTTTGACTTCCCAACCTTCGAGAACCACACCCGTTTCATATTTTTCCTCGATGAAATAATCGTGGAATGCCTTTTTATTCTGAACAATACTCATGTGGGAAACAAAAACGAGTGAACTTCGCGTAGGTTTGGTGTATTTTAACAGAGTTCTACACTATCTCTTAAGGTCCGAACAGCTTCTCCCATGGCTGAAATTGAAAAATCAGTTCTAGTTAATCACTCAGCAAGCCAAATGTTTGCTCTGGTAGACGCAGTTGAAGATTATCCCAAATTCCTACCCTGGTGTGGAGGATCATCCGTTACAGCGCATAGTGGGGATGTCACACATGCGACTATTAAGATTAATTATCTTCACGTCAGGCACAGCTTTACCACCGAAAACACACGGCAACCGCCTGAATTGATTGAAATGACACTGCTCGATGGCCCTTTCCAACACCTAGATGGCCATTGGCGTTTTGTTCCTCTGGCAGATGATGCTTGCAAGATAGAATTCCGATTACATTATACGTTCTCTCACAAATTGTTGGAGCCTCTGTTAGGACCAGTGTTTTTTATGATCGCTAACACCTTTGTAGAAGCATTCGTTAAACGTGCAGAAGAGGTTTACGAACATTCGTGAGCAAGTTAATTGATATCGAAGTCGCTTATGCATTGCCATGGAGCCAGGACCTGCGGCATTTAAGAGTACCTTTTGGGACCTCGGCAGAACAAGCCGTACAGTTTTCTGGGATTTGTAAAGTATTTCCAGAGATTGATCAATTGCACAACAACTTGGGTATATTCGGGAAACTGGTCAAACCCGATACAATCTTACGCAATCATGATCGCGTAGAAATTTATCGGCCCCTTACTGTTGACCCCAAGGAAAACCGTAGAAGGCGTGCGGGAGCAGTCGTGCCAATAAAAAGAAATAACAAATAATTATTTGCAGTAAGACTCAATTTCCTTTTGCGCTTCTTCAATACCTTTCTGGCGGGCTGCATCATCAGCGCGAACAACCCCCCCTGCTCCGTCAGATACAATTAACTTTGGAACTTCTTGATACATTTTC
>QIFK01000227.1 GCA_003230615.1 Nitrosospira sp.
GCTTAGTTTTTATCCTTCATCTAAAGGTGAGGTTCTCGATGAATGGCTGATAGCAATATAACGCATTAAGATCAACTTGGTTGTCATTTTGCATGTTCAATTTGGTAATTTTATTTACAAATATTTGAATGTTTCCCAAATTTCTCCAAATTTACAATTGGTTTGGGTTTCCACCCAGACTTACGATGTTCGGCCACGATATCGGTGAAGATACCACCACGCACGTAGAATTTGGCAGTGAGGCGCATATATTTCGGTTTTATAGCGGCCACCATATCATCAAGAATTCGGTTCGTGACAGCTTCGTGAAACGTATTCTCGTTTCGATAAGACCAGATATAGAGCTTGAGACTTTTAAGCTCAATGCATTTTTTGTCAGGGATATAATCAAGAATCAGAATTGCAAAGTCGGGCTGTCCAGTTTTGGGGCATAGGCAAGTAAACTCTGGAATTTCCATGTGAATATGGTAATCCCGCAAAGGAGTCGGGTTGGGGAAAGTTTCCAATTTTTTCGTGGGCTGTATGGGCATTCTCTTATGTAGGACAAATCGGTTAAAATATCTATCTTATGTGTATTTTTCGAAAGCGTTTAATAAAGTTGTTTCCTCATTGCTCCATGCACGCCCAATTATAACTGGTTACAGGCAATAAATTGCGTCTCTCCCATATCAAACTTGCTGGCTTTAAAACTTTCGCCGATCCCACTGATATCCCTGTTCCTAGTGATTTAGTTGGTGTTGTCGGCCCCAACGGTTGTGGAAAATCCAATGTGATCGATGCAGTACGCTGGGTGTTAGGGGAATCAAGGGCATCTGCTTTACGGGGTGAATCCATGCAAGATGTGATTTTTAATGGTTCTGCTACTCGTAAGCCAGTGGGACGTACCAGTGTGGAACTGATTTTTGATAACAGTTTGGGTAAGGCAGGAGGCCAATGGTCAAGCTATTCAGAAATTTCTATCAAACGGGTGCTGCAGCGGGATGGTGAATCAATCTACTACACGAACAATATTCACGTTCGGCGGCGGGATATAGCTGATATTTTTCTTGGCACCGGTATAGGTAACCGCGGTTACGCTATTATTGAGCAGGGGATGATCTCCCGAATAATTGAAGCCAAACCGGAAGAGTTGCGTGTATTTCTAGAAGAAGCTGCCGGGGTTTCCAAATACCGTGAACGTCGCCGTGAAACTGAATTGCGTTTATCCGATACTCACGAGAATCTCTTGCGTGTGGATGATATTCGTCAAGAACTGGAAAAACAGTTACAGCACTTAGAAGAGCAAGCTAAGGTTGCTGGTAAGTTTAAGGATTTGCAGGGTCAACTGAGTACAGCACATAATCTTTTGTGGTTGGCGCGCAAACAGGAAGCGGCGACTCAACGTATTCGTACAGAAAAGGAAGTTGAGCGACTGGAATTAGAATTGGAAGCAGAGACTTCATGCCTTCGTGATGCAGAAAAGCGCTTGGAAGAGGGACGCACCCAACATTATGCAGTTAGCGACAGCTTGCACCAGGGGCAGGGCGAGCTATATGCTGCCAACGCGGAGGTGGCACGTATCGAACAGCAGACAGAACATTTGCGTGAGAATCACCAACGTATAGAGCAACAAATCACAGCAGCCAAGAATCAGATTGAGCATCATGAGGAGCAAGTGGAGAATTCTGCCGAGAATTTAGATCGCTGGCGTAAAGAACTTGAACAGGCAAGCCTGGCACTTAAAGTTGGCAAGGAAAAAGTTGCAGCAGAAAATGAGAAATTACCGCAGACAGAATCGGCTTTTCGTTTGTGTCAGGAGAAATTGAGTGAAATCCAGCGTAACTTACTTTTGACCGAACAGTCTGAGCAGCTAGAAGAAAGCCATCGTGCTCACGCCGAGAAAGCTTTACAGCAACTGGAATCAAGAAAAGAAAGACTTCTTGAGGAGCAAGGGGCGTTGCCGCGACCCGATGATGAAGGGTTATTGCGATTGCAAAAAGAAGTAGAGAGTACTGAGGTGGAGTTGAAACTAAAACAGGAATCACTTACACAAACTGAAAATCTATTACCCAATGCAGAAGAAGTCAAACATGAAATTGCACACGAAACGCAAGCGATGGAACAGCAGATCACCCAAACGGAGGCTCAATTTTTCGCCTTGGAGCGCCTGCAGCATCGTCTTGAGGATAATGAGGGATTGAGCGAGTGGCTTACGAAACACCAACTAAACACATTGCCACGTCTGTGGCAGAGTATCCAGATTGAGAAAGGCTGGGAAGACGCACTGGAATCGGTGTTACGCGAGCGACTTAACAGCTCGTCCCTTGAGCGGTTAGAAGTCGCACAGGATTGGGTGGGCGATACTCCCCCTGGAAAATGGACGTTGTTCGAGGCAACAGCTTCATCTATACAGACACCGAAGAATGAGACATTACATGGTAAAGAGGGATGGAAGTCGCTGGATTGGTATCTGACTTGTGACGACACAGGAATTAAATCTGTGCTGGATGAATGGCTGAGCGGAATTTTCGTAGTTGAAAGTGTACAAGATGGTCTCTTGCAGCGTACAAAGCTGGTTCCCGGTGAAATGCTGGTTACGCGTGAGGGCCATTTATTTACTCGCCATAGCCTTACGTACTATGCGCCCGACTCGCAACTGCACGGGGTGTTGGTACGTCAGAGAGAAATAATCCAGATCAAAGGTGAAGTGAAAAAATTGAGGACTAGTCTTACCAAGAAGAAATCCGAGCTGGTAATAGCTGAAGAAGATTGTAACAAACTAGGAGCATTAGTCTCGTGCTTACGTCTTGATAGTGAAAAACTTCAGCAACAGCTTCATGATTTACAAATGCAGACATTGAAACTAACTCAATTAGCTGAACGTTCCAGTCAGCGTGACAATCAGATTTCAGTTGAGCTGATGGAAATCAGACAGCAGATCGATGTAGAGGCTTCCCAGAAACAAAGTGCCGAAGCAAAGTTGATGGAATATAAAGATCAGATTCTGGTTTTGCAAGGACAAGTAGAACAGGAAGAGCAGGCAGGGGAGGCAGCGGAAAAGTCTCTTAATAGTCAGCGGCAACTTGTACAGAATGTTGTGAGGGAAATGCAAGAGGCCGCATTCTATGAAAAGACCTGTCAGAATAAAATTATCGAAGTAGAGAGTGCCATTCTTAGCATTAATGAGAATTTTGTTACGCTCAAAGCTAATTTGGAACGATTAAAGCAAGAGCAGGATAGTTTTGATGAAGCCACATTGCACAATCAATTACAGGAGTGGTTAAAGCTACGTGAGCAACGTGAGCAAGTTCTAACAACAGCACGCAATACTCTTGAAGATGCAGCCAAAGGATTACAAGAAATAGAGCAGGAGCGTATAACTTTCGAGCAGAAGTTGCATCCTCTGCGAGAATCTATCAGTCAGGCGCGCCTTAAAGAGCAAGAGGCACGCATTACAGAGAATCAATTTGGCGAACAATTAAAAGAAGCTGGAGCGGACGAGGAGGAGTTGCTTAGGATCATAGGTAAAAAACGGCCCTCTAAATTACAGGCTGAGATTAATCAACTTAATACCGAAATTGATGCCTTGGGTGCAGTGAATCTTGCCGCTTTGGAGGAACTGCATGCATTTCAAGAGCGCAAGGCTTATCTAGATTCACAATCCAATGATTTGAAGGAAGCGGTAGAAACCATGGAAAGTGCTATTCGACGAATTGATCGAGAAACTCGTGAACGCTTACTGGAAACTTTCGACAAGGTTAATGGTCATTTAGATGAAATGTTTCCCACTTTATTTGGTGGTGGAAAAGCAAAACTGATATTAAGTGGAGAGGAGATTCTTGATTCCGGCGTGCAAATCATTGCACAACCACCTGGCAAGAAGAACAGCTCGATCCATTTACTGTCCGGAGGAGAGAAAGCACTCACAGCGCTGGCATTGGTATTCTCGTTGTTCAAGCTCAATCCTGCTCCATTCTGCCTGTTGGATGAGGTGGATGCTCCACTGGATGACAACAACACTGAACGATTCTGCGATTTGTTAAGGAAAATGTCGAATCAGACTCAGTTTGTATTCGTCAGTCACAATAAAATTACCATGGAAATGGCAAAACAATTGATAGGTATCACAATGCAGGAACAGGGTGTTTCACGGGTAGTAGCGGTGGATCTCGAAGAAGCTGTCAAACTCAGTGAAGTGGCTGAGGTGGGACAACGCATAGGTTGAATGCATATGAGTGATTTACAAATCAGTTTGATCGCTATCGGTTTCGTGGTGATTGGGGGTGTTGTTTTCTTCAATTGGATGCAGCAGCGACGCTATCAGCGTGGCACAGAAGACGCGTTTAAACATAAGTATAAAGATGTTCTACTAGAGCCGGACAAGTCTACTTCCAAAGAGGAGAGAATCGAGCCGCAATTTGGCAAGGAGATGTCAAAGGATCTTCAAGTAGAGCCAAGTGTAGAAGCAAAAAAGCCAACCGGGATTGATCGACCAGATTTGGAGCCTTTAGCTGCGACTACTGAGTTAACTAAACCAGTAAAAGTATATAGTAACGGTGTAATAGATTATGTGGTGAGCATCCAATCTGATACACCCATTGCCACCACTACAGATCTGGCAGAAATGTTGCAGAGGAAGTTCGATTTTGGAAAGCCAGTACGATGGTTTGGGCAAAGAGATGTGGGCGAATTTTGGGAAGAAATCACTATAGAAGCTAATTCTGAGAGTGATTATACTAGCTTAAAAGCCTGCTTACAGCTTACTGATCGCTCTGGTCCTGTTAGTGAAGTCAGTTTATCTGAGTTTCGCGATACGGTGCGAAATTTTGCGGAAAACATAAATGTAGTTGCTGATACCCCTGATATCCAAGAGGCGCATTCACAGGCAGTATTACTTGACCAGTTTTGTGCAGAAGTAGATGTCATGATTGGTATCAATATTATCAGCAAGGATGGTGGTGCATTTACTGGAACTAAAATTCGTGCATTAGCAGAAGCATCTGGCTTTAAACTCGAGGGAGGAGGGGGTGTGTTTAGCTTCCGCGAGGCAAATGACACCGTTAAATTTACCCTCAACAACTATGAATCAACACCTTTTTTACCTGATAACATTCGAACACTCACTACAAACGGTATTACGTTATTGCTCGATGTACCCAGAATTACAAATGGCGAAAGAGTATTTGACCAAATGACCCATCTCTCCAGAATTTTTGCAACCACCCTAGGTGGTGTTATGGTAGATGATAATCGGGTCCCATTAAGTGATAGTGGAATCGAAAAAATTAAGCAGAAGTTGAGTGGCATCCAGTCCATAATGAAATCACGTGATTTCCCTGCTGGTAGTGAGATTGCGATGAGGCTATTTGTGTGAATGAGTATTCCGGAATACATATCTCAGCAGGTGCTTAAACTGCGCGAGGCTATCGAACAGCATAATTACAGGTATTCAGTGTTAGATGCACCAAGTATTCCTGATTCTGAGTACGATAAACTTTTTCTGGAGTTACAAAAACTTGAACAATGTTATCCTCAACTAGTTACACTTGACTCCCCTACCCAACGCGTAGGTGCGGCACCACTTAAAGAATTTTCCCAGATTACCCATCGTTCACCAATGCTCTCTCTTAGTAATGCGTTTGAGACAGCAGAAGTAGGGGCATTTGGCCGGCGTATAGGAGAGAAATTGGGAATTGATAAAGTTGAATATGAAGTGGAGCCAAAATTTGATGGCCTCGCGGTAAGTTTACTTTACAAGAATGGTTCATTTGTGAAAGGTTCTACCCGAGGTGATGGCCACATCGGCGAAGATGTTACGTTAAATTTACGTACAGTCAAATCGATTCCCTTACATATACAAACGAGCACAAATAAAGATCGTATACCTGCCTCACTTGAAATACGTGGTGAAGTTTTAATGTTGAAGGAAGATTTTGAAAAACTTAATCGGCAACAGCGCAAAAAGAATGAGAAAGAATTTATGAATCCTCGCAATGCAGCTGCTGGTTCTTTGCGTCAGCTTGATCCTAGCGTAACTGCCACTCGTAGACTTACTTTTTTTGCCTATGGTATTGGGGAACATGAAGATGAAGAAATACCTCGTGACACACATAGCAACATACTGAAATATATATTCTCTCGAGGCTTTCCCATAGCTAAAGAACGTGATGTTGTACACGGTTCAGCAGCATTATTATCGTATTATCAAAAAGTAAAAGAACTTCGTGAACATCTGCCCTATGACATAGATGGAGTGGTTTACATAGTTAATAGTCTAGCGCAGCAGAAGAAACTGGGTTTTACTTCCCGCGCGCCACGTTTTGCCTTAGCACATAAATTTCCAGCACAAGAAGTAGTGACTGAACTGTTGGGTATTGATGTGCAAGTGGGTAGAACTGGAGTTTTAACACCAGTTGCTAGACTGGAACCAGTATTTGTCGGTGGTGCTACCGTGGCCCATGCAACGTTACACAATGAAGATGAAGTCAATCGAAAAGATGTGAGTATTGGTGATAGCGTTATTGTACGACGTGCAGGCGATGTAATTCCTGAGGTGGTGGGGATAGCAGAAAAGTGTCACCCTCGAAATACGAATCGATTCACTATGCCTGAAAAGTGTCCGGCGTGTGGAGCTAAAGTTGAGCGTATACCAAATGAATCAGCGGTGCGCTGTACTGGTGGACAATTCTGTGCGGCACAACGAAAGAAGGCAATTCAGCATTTTGTATCGCGTCGTGGTATGGATATTGAAGGCCTGGGGGAGAAATTAGTGGATCAACTGGTGGACAAAGGCATAATCAAAACGCCTGCAGACATTTATACACTAAGTGAAGAAGAGCTTATTAGTTTACCGCACATGGGGAAAAAATCTGCTAGTAACCTGTTGGAGACTCTCAAAAAGAGAAAGAATCCTACGCTGGCACGGTTTATTTATGCACTTGGAATTCGTAATGTGGGCGACACTACCGCTAAAGAATTAGCTCGAGTTTTTGGCGATTTTAACAAATTAAAAGAAGCAAATGTAGAAACCTTGCAAGTAATACCAGATGTTGGTCACGTAGTAGCCCAAAGTATTACAGATTTTTTTTCGGAGAAACACAATATTAAAGTTATAAATAAGTTCTTCTCGAAACCAGTTGATATAGAGTTGAAAGAAGAAGTAGATATACGCAAAATACAAGATGGAAGCAATACAAGTAAAATTAGTGGCAAAACCTTTGTTTTGACAGGAGCTCTTCTAAACTTATCCAGGGAAGATGCCAAGGAGAAAATTGAAAATCTAGGAGGAAAAGTGACTAGTAGTGTTTCTAAAAAAACAAATTATGTGGTAGCTGGTACTGCCGCTGGCAGTAAGTATGACAAAGCAGTTGAATTAGGAGTAGTTATTTTAGATGAGGCGGAGCTGCTACAATTATTGCAAAATTAAGAGGATGGTTTGTATCTAGTCTACCAAAATATATAATACTCATATGCTTTCTTCTAAAGAGGCAGGACACATACTCGATACCGCTGAGCAAATTTATTCAGCTGCAGTTGTATCAGAAACCGTTAAGCGTATGGCTGCGGATATCACTGTAACACTTTCGGAGAAGTATCCATTGGTATTGAGCGTAATGGGAGGAGCGGTTGTTTTCACCGGGCAATTATTGCCATTGTTGAAGTTTCCACTGAATTTCGATTATTTACATGTCTCCCGCTACAATAATAAAATCCAAGGCGAGAAGGTTGACTGGAAGGTGGAACCTCATGCAAACGTAGAGGGCAGAGTAGTTTTGGTGCTGGATGATATTCTTGATGAAGGCATTACTATGGCCTCGATTCGTGAACGGATCATGGGTAACGGCGCAAAAGCATTCTACAGTGCCGTTTTTGCCGATAAGGATATTAGCAAGTCCAAACCCATTCGTGCAGATTTTGTTGGCGTTACACTGCCTGACCGCTATGTTTTTGGCTTCGGTATGGATATATATGGCTCATGGCGAAATTTACCCGCAATTTATGCAGTAAAGGACTGAAACTGTGGTCCTTTAATCTTTAATCTTGATATTCCAAAAAATATGTTTGCAATTATTGGTGGGACGGGTATGACCCAGCTTTCTTGTCTTGAAATATCTCATCGACAAATAGTGAGGACGCCATATGGTGAACCCTCGGGGCCCTTAACTTTCGGTAGAATCAAAAAACAGGAGATTGTGTTTCTGGCGCGCCACGGTTATGGGAATACCATTCCGCCGCATATGGTGAATTATCGTGCCAACCTTTGGGCGCTACATTCACTGAACCCTACACGGGTGGTATCTGTCGCATCAGTAGGTGGTATTTTTGCCGATCTAACGCCTGGAAAGATTGTCATCCCTGGCCAGATTATAGATCATACCTATGGCAGAGAATTTACTTATTTTGAAAATACTGAAAAGCCAATTACTCATATCGATTTTACTGAGCCCTATTGTGGGGTAACCCGTGGGCGCATTATGGAAGCAGCGAAACTAGAAAATGAAAAAATAATTGATGGGGGAGTCTATGCGGCAACTCAAGGGCCACGCCTAGAAACTGCTGCAGAGATCAACATGCTGGAGCGTGAAGGTGCTGATATGGTTGGCATGACTGGCATGCCAGAATCTGCACTTGCAAAAGAGTTGGGCTTGCGCTATGCGACCATTGCGGTAGTGGCCAACTATGCTGCTGGGCGAGGTACAAACAAACATGCCATTCGGTTAGAAGATGTTCATGATGTATTGGAGAACGCTATGTTTGGTGTAAGGAAAATTCTTGAACGTGTGGTAGAACTTGATGGCCATTAAACTCGTTTTGAAAATGGGTGATTCGCGTTTACTGCAAGTGGCCGAGAGAGTAGAAACATTTGATACGCTTGAATTCAAGACCCTAATTCAGGATATGCAAGACACGATGGAAGCTGAGAATGGTGCAGGACTAGCAGCGCCGCAGATTGGTGTGGGCCTACAAGTGGTTATATTTGGTGTAGAGAAAAATTCGCGCTATCCTGATGCAGAAGAAGTGCCCTACACTGTGTTGGTAAATCCTGTAGTTAAACCTATCACACAAAGTATGGAAGAGGATTGGGAGGGTTGTTTGAGCGTTCCTGGTATGCGCGGTATGGTGCCGCGTTTCTCCAGAGTACGCTACCATGGATTCGACCAGTTTGGAAAATCTATAGACAGAAGCGTGGATGGATTTCACTCCCGTGTGGTGCAACACGAATGCGACCACTTGCAGGGAATACTCTACCCCATGCGTATTACTAATTTTCGTATGTTCGGTTATACAGAGGTGTTGTTTCCTGGTCAGACGTTGATGGAGGAGTAGGGTCAGAAATAATTGTTTAAGGTTTTACCACCACCAATATCACTATTGCAATCAGAAGCACTACTGGAATCTCATTGAACCAGCGATAGTAGGTATGACTGTGTTGATTCCGGTCCTGTCTAAAATCAGAGAGCAGCCTGCCACAGAAATAGTGGTAGGCAATTAGCAACGCAACTAGCAAAAGTTTAGGGTGAAGCCAGCTTCCGGATATACCAAAACCCAGCCAGAGCCAAAAGCCAAAAATGATGGTTAATACTGCTCCAGGTGTCATAATCCCATAGTAGAGTTTGCGTTCCATCACCTTGAAACGCTCAACGCTAGGGGGATCGTCACTCATGGCATGATAGACAAATAACCGTGGTAAATAAAAAAGCCCGGCAAACCAGGTAACCATGAATATGATGTGTAGCGCTTTTACCCAGAGCATTTAATTTCCTAATTTTCTTGGAACTGATGATTATAGTAGAAGTAGTTTTATTTTTCTCGGAATTGATCAGTTAATTGTCGGCGTTGGGTCCATTATATTGCATAGAGTATCTATTTGTTCAAACCTCATAATTTCATACAGAAAAAACTTATTTAGTTTGTTTCAAAACCATTTATTATTACTTAGATTAAAAGTAAAAGAGCGCTAATTTAGGAAGTATTGAATTGATGACAGCTCAGATTAAGCGAATCATAGCAAAATAAAGAGAGACTACATGGGAATGATTAAAACACAGGCTGCGGTTGCCTGGGGTCCGGGTCAGCCTTTGAGCATCGAAGAGGTTGACCTGATGCATCCGAAAAAGGGGGAGGTATTGGTGCGGATCGTGGCTACTGGTGTATGTCATACCGATGCATATACGCTTTCCGGAAGCGATCCAGAAGGTAAGTTTCCCACGATTCTCGGCCATGAAGGTGGCGGTATTGTTGAGGCTTTAGGTGAGGGGGTCACCAGCGTAGCCACAGGAGACCATGTGATACCGCTTTATACCCCAGAATGTGGTGAATGCGAATTTTGTAAATCTGGAAAAACTAACTTGTGTCAGGCTATTCGAGCAACTCAAGGACAAGGCCTGATGCCAGATGGTACGACGCGTTTTTTTAAGGATGGAAAACCTATTTATCACTATATGGGGACCTCAACTTTCTCAGAATATACTGTGGTGCCCGAAATTTCTTTGGCCAAAATCAGCAAGGAAGCGCCGCTAGAGAAGGTCTGTTTACTTGGCTGTGGGGTGACGACAGGTATGGGTGCTGTTACCAATACTGCAAAGGTGAAGGCGGGCGATACCGTAGCGGTTTTTGGTCTTGGTGGCATTGGCCTAGCGGTGATAATCGGTGCGGTTAAGGCTAAGGCTGGACGTATCATTGCGATTGATATTAATCCCGTTAAATTTGGAATTGCGCGCCAGCTAGGTGCCACCGATGTAGTAAACCCCAAAGATTACGTCAAGCCGATCCAGGATGTTATTGTAGAAATGACAAGTGGCGGCGTGGATTTCTCCTTTGAATGTATTGGAAACGTCAAAGTGATGCGTTCAGCGCTGGAATGCTGTCACAAAGGATGGGGAGAATCAGTAATCATTGGTGTTGCTGGGGCTGGTGAGGAAATATGTACCCGTCCATTTCAGCTGGTAACAGGACGTATATGGCGTGGTTCAGCTTTTGGTGGAGTGAAAGGCCGTACGGAACTTCCCGGTTATGTTCAGCGTTACCTTGATGGTGAATATGGACTCGATACTTTTATCACTCACAACATGGGATTGGCCGATATAAATAAGGCGTTTGATCTGATGCATGCAGGAGAATCTATTCGAACGGTTATTCATTTTGGTAAATGATCCCAGTTCTATTAAAGAAGTTTTTAAACTTGTGATTTGCAATATTTCTAAGAATTTTATTTATACCAGATTTTCATTTAGATCCACTATCACAATTAGGTTGTAATAGTGACTCATATGGGATTATCCGACGGTAATGCTAGGCCATTATTTGAATGACAGCTTTCCAGGAACTTAACTTTTGATTGTAAGACAAGGATGCGTTTGCAGGACTTGTTGATGGAAGACGCTTATAGCGCAGCAATTTAGGTTCAAGCATGTGCTGTACAAGTGTATAAAAACACTTTTCAGCCATAGCACCATTGAAAAAAATATCTGTAATATTTTGATGGGTTGAAAGAAATAGAACGAAATTATTCGGTGAGGCTGAGGTTTTGTCTATATCAGAATCGAGACTGCTATTGCGCGTGCAAGAGGCAAGAACATCCCAGAGAGCTATACCATTGGATTTCAGTATTTGTATTCTCGAAGCATAGGGCAGTGTTGGGGTGGCAGCTATCAGATCACCCATAATTTGCCAGAAAGAGTTATGGCGATGTGCATAGTATTGCCCAGCCAATAGGGACTCCTTGCCTGGTATGCTTCCGAGGATAAGGATTCTGGCTGTTGAATCCTCGATTGGTGGAAAACTTTTGATATGAGGCATATTGATTATGAGTATATTGATTGTTGAAGCTGATAAATCGATAGAGGAAGTTAAATATTCCAAATCAAAGATTTCTCAGT
>QIFK01000114.1 GCA_003230615.1 Nitrosospira sp.
TCACCGATCGTTAACGAACGTTGTCGAATTCTGGTAACAGACTAAGGAGTCGTCCGTGGATAGCTTGAGCATTTCGCACCTCATCTGCAGGCCATCTCTAGTCTCAAAATCCTCAAAGTACTAAGTATTATTAGATTTCAAAGACCAACATTGTCCTTTTTACTAGGCTAGTTTTTTATCTGTGAGAATCCTGTCACATTGTCATCCCTGGATTAGTGGGGGTATATGCCTAGTCTTGAGCTTACCCACACCTTTATCAATGTAGCACCTGCCCCTTTTCCCTTTCTCCAATCAAAAGAAAATCGTAGTTTAAAGAGCGTCTTGTACCTTCATTTGCATCTCTGTTACCGTGGGCACTTCGAAAGGCATCAGCGTGAAGGCGGTCGGGTCGGTTACTACCTCGTTTGGTTTCTTGTTAGCAAGCTCCACGAATTGCTCCGCCCAGCGATCCATGACACCTTTGGCGGGGCCGTACCAGGTCAACCGGGTCAAATCAAGCGGTCCGGCATCTGCCATATCGTGGTCAGCGAAGGTGGCGACTACCTTGCCGGTTTTGAGGTCACGCAGCCGTCCCTCAAAGGCGACCGTACGCTTATTAGCCACACCCATCGCTGTACCGGGTCCTGGAACGGGAGACGCCCAGGTAAGTGCATGTAGCACCGGTGTCGATGGGTCGATTTCAATCAGAGCTAGTTCTAAGTGCAGAGCCCGTTGCCGGGACTGCTCAGGACGTTGGAGGACTTGGAAGCGATGGTTGAGGTCCTGCCTGAATTCCTGTACCACCCGGTCATGAAAGTACTTGGCAAGTTCTTTGATGTCCTCTTTTACATTACTAACCCAAGTTGCCGAGCTTACTTGATGCAGCCAGTCCATTTTTAGCATGTATTCAGTATTGACCGGCGCGACGAGCAGTTCTTGGTAAGCGTTTTTCTCAAAATCGGGCGCGATCCATACCTTTTGGAATGGCATGTCGGCACGTTTAACCTTCTGGCCTCCTGAATGTTCAATGAAGCCGGTATCTGGTATCGGGTCGACCATCTCCTCCTTTAATTCATTGGAGCCCGAGCGTATCGAGGAACAACTCGCGAGGACCAGCAAAGATACAACAGTAAACGTAGCTAGAACAGTTTTGTTCGTTGTTCTGATCGAGTTATTCATAGTACTAGCGTCCCTCATGTTTATTTAAATGAAAAAGATCAATGTACCAATGTTCCTTAGCTATAGCTAGTAAGTTAACACAATTGGTGACAGTTTAGCATCTGAGCCAAGTATGGTATGCGTATCCAAATCACCTAAAAATACAAATAATTAAATAAGGAAGAAACTTTGTATGTCTGCTTTGGGTCGATAGCGGTCGTTCTCAAAAGTCTGTTTCTTTACAGATTTGCGTGCGAGGTTTCTCTGTTCGGTACAAAATTATTTGTGAATTATTTTTTCGATGTTTAAACATTCTGCGTGCCACCTCGTCTATGTCGTCTTTTCTTTTTATCGTCCTGATTTCTCCCATTAGTACGCTTTTCGCACAAAGCAGATATTCAAAGGCAAACTTTAACTTTAAGATTACCCTTTAATTTGCCGTTATATAGACATTAAATTCAATTCCGTTCTTACACGTTCTTTTTGTCTTAAAATAAAATCTATCTATACTGGGTATCAAAATTATCTCTTTGAATTCAAATGAGTCTGGTATTTCATCTATGATTAATCCTTTGCCGCAATCAGGATTGTGCCAGCCGATTTCTGGCGCGCCAGAAGCTACTTTCTCAGAACAATTCTGGCATTCGCTTTTCTATTTCAATGTGTATCGCATTATGGTGGTAGTTGTGATCATTCTGATCACATGGATGGTGCTTGACCCCGTTCTTGGTTCCCACAATCCGAAATTATTTTTCTATGCAGCATTGATTTACCTCTTTTGCACTGGAATATCAATGCTTCTAGTTCTTATACGTTTACCTCGTTTTAACTGGCAGATTGCGATTCAGATCTGTAGTGATGTCATGTTTATAACTATTTTGGTGCATTTCAGTGGTGGGATACTACAAAGCGGGCTGGGTCTATTGTTACTGGCATCTTTAGCTGCAGCGGGGTTGATCAGTCGCGGCAAGCTGGTGTTATTTTATGCTTCTATCGCCAGTATTGGGATTTTATTAGAAGAGTCTTATACCTTGCTTTATGTGGATGGCTATCGTGCCCAATATTTGCAGGCAGGCTTACTTAGCATGGGTTATTTTGCTGTGGCATGGTTGGCCCATGCACTTGCTAAGCATACTGCTGCTAGCGAGCAACTGGCGTTGCAGCGCGGGATTGATTTAGCAAATATGGCCGAAATTAATCAGCTAGTAATTCAGGATATGCAAGATGGTGTGCTTGTAGTAAATGCTAATGGTGAAATCCAGCAACGTAATTTACATGCAGAGAAACTTATCTGTTTGTCACCAGAATTTCTTGTCAAGGGAATGCTTGCTGATCAAGCTCCGCTTCTAGCAGAAAGGTTAGAGACTTGGCGTAGAGATTCGAATACCAATTTTGATTTGTTGCGGATTCCAGTAAGCAATGCGTTGGTACATACACGGTTTGTATCTGTTAAGGGTGGGAGCAAGGCAAGTGTAGTAATATTTCTTGAGGATATGAGCCATGTTCAGGTGCAAGCACAACAACTAAAGCTTGCTGCCCTTGGTAGGCTTACTGTCAATATTGCTCACGAAATTCGTAATCCACTTTCTTCTATTAGCCATGCCAGCGAACTTTTGGAAGAAGATTCGGGAATAATCTCTACTCATTCCCAATTGTTACGTATTATTCGAGACAATACTAAGCGCCTCAATAAAATTGTGCAAAATATTTTGCAACTTAACCGGCGTGATCAAGCCACGTCAGAGCTTATTCAAGGGGATAATTTTTTACGTACATTTATTGAGGAATTTTGCTATACGGAAAAAATTGATATCGATGTATTCTCCCTTGCTATTTCTGGTCAACATGTTGTGAGATTTGATGGGGGCCATTTAAATCAGGTATTGTGGAACTTGTGCAATAATGCTTGGCGGCATTGCCGCAAGCAGCATGGCAGCATTCAGCTAATATTAGCTAGTGAAGCCGATGACAGAATTTATCTGGATGTAATTGATGACGGTCCAGGTATTGATCCAGGTGCGCTCAATAAGTTATTTGAGCCTTTCTTTACTACTGTAGCAAGCGGTACAGGTCTTGGCCTTTATATAGCACGCGAGATGTGTGAAGCTAATAGTGCGTCACTTTTTTACTTGGAGAAGCCTGCTGGCAGTCATTTCCGAGTCATATGTAGGGGCAATTAGATCATGCCCAACCAAAATGAACGGATTGTAAATCCTGAACTCAGTAGTAAGTCATCAGTTCCCATGATACTGATTGTAGATGATGAATCGGATATTCTGGAATTGCTCGAACTTACGCTTGCACGAATGGGAATGGAAGTAAAGCGCGCTATGAATATAAGTGATGCCAAGCATATACTTGCATTGCATCATTTTGATTTGTGCTTGACTGATATGCGCTTGCCTGATGGGGAAGGACTGGAATTAGTGCAACATATAGTTAATTCTTCTGCAGATTTACCGGTGGCAGTGATTACAGCTCACGGCACCACCGAGAACGCGGTTGCTGCTTTAAAGACAGGCGCATTTGACTATCTTGCTAAACCAGTATCTTTACAGCAGTTACGTTCTTTGGTGAAATCTGCACTGAACTTGCCGCCATTAAAAAATAAAACTTCTTCTGGCTTTGAAGATGAAGAAAACATGTTGCTTGGCGAATCTCTGCCCATGTTGCAACTGCGTTCTATGGTTGTGAAGCTATCTCGAAGCCAAGCCCCAGTTTATATTAGTGGAGAATCTGGTACTGGCAAGGAACTTGCAGCAAGGTCTATACATGCGAAGAGTGCACGGCATGGTAAGCCTTTTGTGCCTGTAAATTGTGGTGCAATTCCTGAGAATCTCATGGAGAGTGAATTCTTTGGTCACAAAAAAGGTGCATTTACGGGTGCGGATAATGAGCGCGGAGGGTTTTTTCAGGCGGCTGATGGGGGTACTTTATTTCTTGATGAAGTAGCAGACTTGCCACTTACTATGCAGGTCAAGTTATTAAGAGCAATTCAGGAGAAACGAGTAAGAAAACTAGGCTCTACTCAGGAGGAAAATGTAGATGTTCGTATAATAAGTGCTACCCATCAGAAGTTGACTGAGCGTATTGAAGATGGAAGATTTCGGCAAGATTTGTATTATCGACTTAATGTAATTGAGCTGAAAATGCCTGCCCTGCGCGAAATGCAGGGTGACATCTCACTTATAGCCGATGCTATTCTTGCTCGACTTTGTGATACGAATGGAGGAACAAGATGTAATTTAAGTAAAAGTGCGCTGGATTCACTCATACATTATGACTTTCCAGGTAATGTGCGCGAGTTAGAAAATATTTTAGAACGTACACTCGCACTATGTTCAGATGTTGAAATTGACAAAGATGGCTTGCAATTGGAGTCTTTTGAGGCATCGTCTGAGGATACGCTTGTAGCACAATCAGAGGTATCCAACATTGGATTACCATTACAGGATTATCTTGATCGGCTAGAAAAGGAATCCATCGTTGGAGCTTTGGAAAAAACTAAATATAATCGTACCGCCGCAGCAAAACTGTTGGGCATTACTGTAAGATCGATGCGCTATAGAATTGAACGACTGGGTCTTAATGATGAATGAGTGTTTTTTATTCAACTTTTCAGTAGATCAATTTACATTGCTTTTTTGGTAGAAAGGCTATTCGATGAAAGTTGATATGGCTGGCTATTTGTCTGACGTACGTTTTATTGCTTCACCTAATTGTGACGAGCGGCCATTAGGTTGTGAAGTAAGCCTACTAGTAATACACAATATCAGTTTGCCACCAGGTGAATTCGCAGGGAATGGTGTGATTGAATTATTTACTAACCGAATCAATCCTGAGATTTGTCATCACCAAAATCTACATGAGATTAAGGTTTCTGCCCATTTTTTCATTCGCCGAAATGGCGAAATCATTCAGTTTGTTCCCTGTGGGAAGCGCGCCTGGCATGCAGGGGTATCGTACTGGCAGGGAAAAACATGTTGTAATGATTTTTCTATAGGCGTGGAGATTGAGGGTAGTGATACTGTGCCTTTTACGGCCAGCCAATATGTAGCTTTAGTTACACTCACAATAGAACTGAGCAAAGCTTATCCAATTGTAGACATTACAGGGCATTCAGATATCGCTCCAGAACGGAAAACCGATCCTGGTCCGTACTTTGATTGGAAGCGTTATCGTGAGGCGCTACTTATTGCTAAACAGAGTTGATGATTATTTTCTCAGTATGCAAAATAAAAGATAAATTATGAGTTTTTATATACTCAAGGATGGATGACCATGAGGTGCACGCAACGAGGTGGCCTCTAGAAACTAAAAGAATTTTCATGTTACACCTTGGCTTTGTAGATATTCTTCGTAGTTGCCCTTGTAGTCAGTAATTCCATCTGGTTTCATTTCAATGATTCGAGTGGCTAATGATGACACGAATTCTCGGTCATGAGAAACGAAGATCAGCGTACCAGAATATTTTTCTAGTGCGCCGTTGAGTGATTCAATAGATTCCATGTCGAGGTGGTTAGTTGGCTCATCCATCAGTAATACATTATTTTTTTGTAGAATGAGTTTACCGAATAGCATGCGTCCTTGTTCCCCCCCAGAAATTACTTTTACCGATTTATTTACTTCATCACCCGAGAACAATAGCCTTCCTAGTATGCTACGAACGACCTGATCGTCATCAGTTTCTTGCCTCCATTGCGTCATCCAATCGGTAAGTGACATATCCATTGCAAAGTCTGCTGCATGGTCTTGCGTAAAATGGCCATAATGTGCTTTTTCTGCCCATTTTATTTCTCCCGCATCAAGTGTCAGATCACCAGATAAACAACGTAGTAACGTGGTTTTACCAATACCATTAGGTCCTATGATCGCAACTTTCTCACCTGCTTCAATGTTAATACTGAATTTTTCTAACAATGGTTTTTCCATGCCAGCAAAATGCTTGCTAATGCTTTGAACCGATACAGCTAAGCGATATAGCCTGCTTTTATCTTCTACGTCAAATCGTATGTAAGGATACTGACGGCTGGATGGTTTTATATCTTCTAATTTTATTTTTTCGATTTGACGCGCGCGGCTAGTTGCCTGTCTTGCCTTAGAAGCGTTAGCAGAAAAGCGGCTGACGAAAGACTGTAATTCTGCAATCTGAGTTTTCTTTTTTGCGTTGTTAGACAGTATGCGTTCTCGAACCTGGGTTGAGGCAGTCATGTATTCATCATAATTACCAGGGTAAACACGAATCTCACCGAAATCCAAATCGGCCATATGGGTACAGACACTATTTAGAAAATGTCGGTCATGCGAGATGATGACAATAGTACTCTTACTAGTGTTGATCATATCCTCTAGCCATCGGATCGTGTTGATATCAAGATTATTTGTTGGTTCATCTAGCAACAGAATCTCAGGATCAGAAAATAAGGCTTGAGCAAGTAACACGCGTAACTTTAATCCGGGAGCGATTTCACTCATTAATCCTTGATGCTGAGGTAACGGAATGCCAACGCCTAGTAGTAATTCTCCAGCACGAGCTTGAGCTGAGTAACCGTCAAGTTCGGCAAAGCGCGTTTCGAGCTCAGCAGCATGCATATAAGAGGCCTCATCAGCATTCGCATCCGCATAGATTGCATCACGCTCTTCCTTCACATGCCACAATTCATCATGCCCCATCATCACTGTATCAATTACTAGGAAATTTTCAAATGCAAATTGGTCCTGACGTAGCTTGCCCACACGATCATTGGGATCAACGCTGATATTTCCAGAGGTGGAATCAAGATCACTTCC
The DNA here is from genome assembly GCA_003230615.1 of Nitrosospira sp. Taxonomy (GTDB): domain Bacteria; phylum Pseudomonadota; class Gammaproteobacteria; order Burkholderiales; family Nitrosomonadaceae; genus BJGV01. The sequence continues at coordinate 6,928 of QIFK01000114.1, forward strand.
AAGGATTTTCATAAAGGTAGATTTTCCACAACCATTGGCACCGATTAGGCCGTAACGATTACCATCCCCGAATTTTACTGAAACATTCTCAAACAGTGGTTTTACCCCATACTGCATGGTGATATTGGCGGTAGTTATCAAAGTTTACCTTTCAAAAAATACTGTAAAAAAGGTGCTATTTTATATGGTTTTTGGTAAATATCTAAAATTCTTTAGCGATGATATTTTGCTAGAGTAGTAAGGAGTAACAGCGGGGCTAGGGGCGGGATATTCTTTTCTGTAATTAAACATTGAATACTTAGTTATAAGATATGTTGTTTATGTGTTACAGAATCAAACTAGGTAGTTTCTAATAAACATGGCTGCTGGTGCAGGCAAAAACATGTATCATGATAACTTCAAAATTACGTCCCAGTCTCCATGAAAGTCACTTTCCTGGAATTCGAACAACCTATCGCTGAGCTTGAAGCAAAGATTGAAGAATTACGCTTTGTTCAGGATGGTTCTGCGGTTGATATATCAGTCGAAATCGCTCGTCTAGAGAAAAAAAGCCAAGCGCTCATCAAGGATATATATGCAAAGCTTACGCCGTGGCAGATATCGCAAGTAGGGCGACACCCGCAGCGCCCATATACACTGGATTATATAGAGTATTTATTTACCAATTTTGAAGAACTTCATGGAGATCGGAGCTTCGCTGATGATCCTGCTATCGTTGGTGGATTAGCACGTTTCGATGGTCAAACAGTAATGGTTATTGGGCACCAAAAGGGACGTGATACCAAAGAGAAGATTTATCGTAACTTCGGTATGCCTAAGCCAGAAGGTTATCGCAAAGCGCTGCGTTTTATGCATTTGGCAGAAAAATTTTCTATACCAATAGTTACGTTTATTGATACTCCAGGTGCGTATCCAGGGATTGGCGCAGAAGAGCGAGGACAGTCAGAAGCGATCGGACGCAATCTTTATGTGTTAGCGGAACTAAAAGTACCAGTGATTTGTACCATCATTGGCGAGGGCGGCTCTGGTGGTGCGCTGGCGGTGGCAGTGGGTGATGCGGTTCATATGTTGCAATACGCTACTTATTCTGTCATCTCTCCCGAGGGTTGTGCTTCTATCTTATGGAAAAGTGCAGACAAGGCTTCAGAAGCTGCTGAGATTATGGGGATTACCGCTTCTCGACTTAGAACAATGGGGCTGATCGATAAAGTTATTAGCGAACCGCTTGGTGGCGCTCATCGGGATTATTCCTCAATTATGCGATCTGTAAAAAAAGTATTGCAGGAATCGATTAAACAACTACAGAGTGATACCACAGAAGTATTGCTGGAGAAACGTTTTAAGCGACTGATGGAATATGGCAAATTCAAGGAAATTAAAATTAAGTAGCATACTTAATCGCGTCGAAAATATATTACGTGAGCAAATTCAGCGAGACGATCATTTGGTTATAGGGTTAAGTGGTGGAGTTGATTCAGTATCATTACTGAGCATTCTTGCTTCGCTGTCGGTCCAATTAAGTTTCACTCTCTCTGCTCTTCACATCAATCATGGTATTAGCCCAAATGCAAATAAGTGGGAAGAATTCTGTCTTAATCTGTGTAGGGCTCATGGTATTCCCATTAAGATTACCAAACTAAAAATCAGTAGATCACCGGGCACAAGCCTTGAGGCTATTGCTCGGGATGCACGCTATCAAAAATTTAAAAAACTCAAAGCTGATCATGTAATATTGGCGCAGCATTTGGACGACCAAGCTGAAACCCTATTATTGCAAATGTTACGTGGGGCAGGTGTGAAGGGACTAGGGGCGATGCCTGTGATTAGGAATCAAATATCAGAAGATGGAAATCGACCTCCAGATACAGGGCCACAGATATTACGTCCATTACTTAATGTGTCGCGTAGTGAAATTGAGGGCTACGCTCAAGAAAATAAATTGTACTGGATGACAGATGAAAGTAACAATGATGTCTCTTTTGATCGGAATTTCTTACGCCATAAAATATTCCCCTTACTGGAAAAACGTTTTCCTTCCTATCGAACCACGCTTCTACGTACTAGCCGGCATATGGCTGAAGCAGGCAGTTTACTGGACGAATTGGCAGAATATGATAGTAAAGAATGCAGCATTTCAAATAAACTTCAAATTGATAGATTACGGAAATTAAGTTTCCCACGTGCTAGGAATCTGTTGCGTTATAGCCTTGCACAGCAAGGTGTGATCCTTCCAAGTGCAGCAAAGCTGGAGGATATTCTAAGGCAATTATTTTCTTCTCGTTTAGATACTAAGTTACATATTATGTTTGGAGATACTGAAATCCGTTGCTTCAAAGGGAGTGTCCATGTGCGACGGGCAAGCATATTACCCAGTAAGAAATGGAAGTTTATATGGCAGGGAGAAAAACAGTTATCATTTTCTGAATTAGGTGGTTCAGTGAGATTTTTGTGTAAAAAGGGAAGGGGAATTAATTTACAAAAGCTGAAAGAGGGTCAGATTGTTATCCGCTTTCGTTTGGGAGGGGAGCGTATACGTCCAGATTGTAATCGTCCTCGTCGCAGTTTAAAAAATCTGTTACAGGAAGCATCGTTTCCTCTGTGGGAACGTGAATCACTACCATTGCTTTTTAGTGGTGAACACCTTGTATGGGCACCAGGAATTGGTGTGGACTGTAGTTTTCAAGCTGGTGTTAACGACCTTGGTTTGATAGTAAGCTGGCACCCTGATCCTAATTAATAATTTTGCATCAAAAATACAATTTTTCTGACCCTTTTAAGTTTCTCAATAAGTAAATAACAACGAGTAATTTTTATATCTGACAATTGTTATGTGTCATATAAAATTATTTCTAGCAGCAAATGGAGCGGTTTTAAAAAATATAGCGAACATCTTCCCTTTCTATTGTTAGTATTTCGTTAGATTATATTCGTAAAATTACTTTTATCTTCTATGTATATTTCAAAGGTAGGTGCAGATGAATACTTTGCGGTTAAATTGTAGTTAAATTGTGGGTATGATAATTTTCAATAATGGTTAAATCAAAATCTATTTATTCTTGTACCGAGTGTGGTGGTCAAACCCTGAAATGGCAGGGACAGTGTCCATATTGCCAAGTATGGAATACTCTTGTAGAGACCATTGCAGATAAAATAAGCTCGCGGTTTACTCAGGTTAGTGAAATTAGTCAAGTACAGAATTTAGGGAAGGTGAAAGCGGGGGAAGAGCCAAGATTCTCAACGGGTATAGCTGAGTTTGATCGAGTGCTAGGCGACGGTTTAGTACATGGTAGTGTTGTTTTGCTGGGAGGCGATCCAGGTATTGGTAAATCTACCCTGTTGTTGCAAGCACTTTGCCATATGGCTATTACACGGGATGTGTTGTATGTGAGCGGAGAAGAATCGGGACGGCAAATAGCATTGCGTGCAAAACGATTGGCACTTGTTGTAGATGAAGTACATTTGCTAACAGAAATCCAACTGGAAAGAATCCAAGTAGTACTTACTGAGCGCAAACCTGAAGTAGCTGTGATTGATTCTATTCAGACAGTTTATTCCGAAACGTTACAATCTGCACCCGGTTCAGTTGCTCAGGTTCGCGAGTGTGCCTCTCAATTGACACGGTTTGCCAAGGCAAGCGGTACCTGTATTATTTTAGTGGGTCACGTGACTAAGGAGGGAGTACTGGCAGGGCCGCGCGTACTCGAACATATGGTGGATACCGTGCTTTATTTCGAGGGTGATACCCAATCTAGTTTTCGTTTGATTCGTGCTTTCAAGAATCGCTTTGGTGCAGTGAATGAGTTGGGTGTTTTCGCAATGACTGAGAAGGGTTTACGCGAAGTAAGCAATCCATCGGCATTGTTTCTTTCCCATCATGGGGAGCAGGTTCCAGGTTCTTGCGTGATGGTGACCCAGGAAGGCACGCGCCCACTATTAGTTGAAATTCAGGCATTGGTAGATAAAACGCACGTGTCTAATCCCAGGCGCTTAAGCGTGGGGTTAGAGCAGAACCGCCTGGCAATGTTGCTAGCAGTATTGCATCGTCATGCGGGAATTCCTTGTTTTGATCAGGATGTGTTCGTTAACGCTGTAGGAGGTGTAAAAATTACCGAACCAGGCGCAGATTTGGCGGTACTACTTGCCATTGTTTCATCACTGAAGAATAAGCCGTTGCCTAAAAAAACAGTAGTGTTCGGTGAAGTTGGGCTAGCAGGTGAAGTGCGTCCAGTGCAGCGTGGCCAGGAGCGACTCAAAGAAGCAGCCAAATTGGGCTTTACCCAAGCTATTATACCCAAGGCTAACAGGCCGAAGCAGGTGGTTTCTGGTATTGTGGTCATCCTGGTGGAGCGTGTGGAAGATGCGGTTGCAAAAATGTGTTGAAGTGAACAACTATTAAGTTGTTGATCAATTTGTATGGGAAACACTATGAATCACCAGATGCGGCTGTGGGTACTTGCAATTTTTTCAGTAGGAACAAAACTGGATGCAGTGATTATGTCACCGGTTTCTCAGCCAGTTGAGCATCATGAACTTGTAAACTAGCGTATTTATTGTGGCATCCTCAATTTTTTCGATGTTGTTTCCAACGTTTCTCTATTGCTTGCAGGAGCAGTAGGTTACTTGTTTCTCACATTTTTAAACGAATTTCCCATTTTGTCATTACTAAATGAGTGATCACGGTTATTGTTCCAATTTCCATTGACGTTACTGAAGCTGCTACGTTTATTGCTATCGTTTGACCATGAGCGACTACGTTTGCGAACGATGCTGGGCGTAGCTCTAGGTGTATTACCAGGTCGAGAGCGTGGCTTGTATCTTGGTTCCAGGCCAGGTACCACATGAGAAACTATTCGGTGTCCAGTGAAGCGTTCAATTTTCTGCAGGTTGACACCATCTTTGCCGGAAGCAAATGAAACTGCAATTCCCGATGCTCCGGCACGACCGGTGCGGCCAATACGATGCACATAGTCCTCAGCAAATTTTGGAAGATCAAAATTGATTACGTGGGTAATACCAACTACGTTGATTCCCCGTGCAGCCACATCTGTAGCCACTAGTACTCGTAAACTACCATGGCGAAGCTTGGTGATCGTGCGGGTGCGATCACGTTGATTCATGTCACCATGTAACGCTAAGGCTTCATGACCTTGTGCAGAAAGATTGTCTGCCAGAGTATCGGCATCTCGCTTAGTAGCGGTAAAGACGATAGCTTGTTTTAATTTTATATCACGTAATAGATGGTCCAGCAGTCGATTCTTGTGCGAAAGGTCATCTACATAATGAAGCCGTTGTTCAATGTTATCGAGCTTTGCCTGCTGCTTTGCAATTTGGATGCGTTTGGGAGATTTCAACAGACGTGTTGCAACTTTAGCTATTGCGCTATCCAGGGTGGCAGAAAACATCAAGGTTTGATGGGTAGTTGGTATGGCCAAAGCAATTTTTTCCACATCCTCAATGAAACCCATATCAAGCATACGGTCTGCTTCATCCAGTACCAACATCTCCAGACGCGAGAAATTGATACGCCCTCGCTGGATATGATCAATCAAACGACCAGGTGTGGCCACCAGAATATCAACCGGCTGCGACAATAATTTATTTTGTAATGGATAGGGCATGCCGCCCAGTATGCTCACCACCTTGATGCGATGTAGATACTTGCCATATTTAGTGGCAGCATCTGACACTTGGAGTGCGAGCTCGCGCGTTGGGGTTAATACTAATATGCGCGGGCCTCGGCTGTGAACTTTGGAAGCGGTCGCGAGGCGATGTAGTGCTGGCAGCATAAATGCAGCGGTCTTGCCTGTACCAGTCTGGGCTGAGGCCATGATGTCGTGTCCAGCTAGTAGCTCTGGAATAGCCTGTTTCTGAATTGGTGTTGGCGTTGAATATCCTGAATCTACAATAGCTTTGAGGATAAGAGGATGCAGTTTGAGAGTTTCAAAAGACACGTTATTTTCCTAAAAAGTAAAAAATTAACACGCAAGCAAAAAATGGCTGTCGGGATTAATAGGCAATGTACCGCTAGCTTAAACATATAAAAAACATCGCCGCTAACCACGGTACTACATACACAATTTCCGAGGGAAATTTGAAAATCGAGGAAAGGCTAGGAACGATAGATTCGAGAAAAGAGTATGATCCTTTTCATCGAAGTGCGGATTATACAGGAATCACAGTCTGCATTAAGTTTATTTTAAAGTAAATATTTGAGGTTAGCCATGTCACTGGTTGGCTGCTATAATGCCGCCCTTTTGCTGTTCCAACGAAGGTTTTATAAAAATGATTCGTCCCATCCGTAACATTGCCATCATCGCTCACGTTGATCACGGCAAGACCACTTTGGTGGACAAGTTATTGCATCAAGCAGGGTCCTTTGCTGCACACCAGAAAATTGCCGAGCGGATTATGGACTCCAACGATATCGAGCGCGAGCGTGGTATCACCATACTTGCAAAGAATTGTGCAGTTGATTATGAAGGGGTGCACATTAACATCGTGGATACGCCAGGCCATGCTGACTTTGGAGGCGAGGTAGAGCGTGTGTTATCAATGGTTGACGGCGTATTGTTGTTAGTTGATGCAGTCGAAGGTCCGATGCCGCAGACTCGCTTCGTTACCAAAAAAGCATTAGCGCTAGGTTTGCGTCCGATTGTAGTAGTCAATAAGATTGATCGCCCCGGCGCTCATCCTGACATGGTGGTAAATTATACCTTTGATTTATTTGATAAACTGGGTGCAACTGAAGAGCAACTTGATTTTCCGGTAGTGTATGCCTCAGCACTTAATGGCTATGCCACGTTGGATTTGAAACAAACTAGTATTGATATGCGCCCGCTATTCGATACCATACTTAAGCATGTTCATGCACCCGTTGGTAATTCAGATGAACCACTGCAGTTACAAATTAGCGCATTAGATTATTCAAGTTTTGTCGGCCGTATCGGCATTGGCCGCATTAGCCGTGGTTGTCTAAAGCCTAACCAGGATGTAATGGTTTTAGTAGGAAATAATATTTCGAAGAAGGCTAGAGTCAACCAGGTACTAGGTTTTCGTGGCATCGAGCGTGTTCAATTAGACGAAGCCATGACGGGTGATATTGTACTGGTCAATGGCATTGAGGAAATAAGCATTGGCGCTACTTTAGCTGACATTAATCAGCCTGAAGCAATGCCGATACGTGCTGTAGATGAGCCCACGCTGACTATGAATTTCCAGGTGAATACATCACCCTTTGCTGGTAGGGAAGGTAAGTTTGTTACTAGTCGGCAGTTACGTGAGCGCCTGGAAAAAGAATTGCTTACCAATGTAGCTATGAAGCTAGAAGAAACAAGCGAGACCGATTTGTTTTTAGTTTCTGGGCGGGGTGAATTACATCTCACCATTTTACTCGAAAACATGCGACGCGAAGGCTACGAACTTGCGGTGTCGCGCCCACACGTTGTGATCCGTGAAATCAATGGTGTTAAGTGTGAACCGTTTGAAATGCTTACCGTAGATGTGGAAGAGACAAACCAGGGCGCAGTTATGGAGGCACTTGGTGCGCGTCGTGGTGATTTACAAGATATGGTTCCTGACGGACGCGGACGAGTGAGGCTAGATTACCGCATTCCTGCACGTGGCTTGATTGGTTTCCAATCTGACTTTATGACTACAACGCGTGGTACCGGCATCATGAGTCACGTATTTGATGAATACGCTCCAATGCGCCCAGAAATTTCTGCGCGTAGGAACGGTGTGCTAATTTCAGCTGAGAAGGGTGACGCAGTAGCCTACGCGCTGTGGAAACTGCAGGAACGTGGGCGCATGTTCGTCAGTCCTGGCGATCGTTTGTATGAAGGCATGGTGATCGGTATTCACAGTCGTGATAACGACTTAGTAGTCAATCCTATTAAAGGCAAGCAACTAACCAATATACGTGCTTCGGGAACTGATGAAGCCGTAACTCTGACCCCACCTATACAACTCACATTAGAATCTGCTATTGAATTCATCACAGATGATGAGCTGGTGGAAATTACTCCTAAGACCATTCGTATCCGAAAGCGTTTCCTGCTGGAACATGAGCGCAAGAAAGCCTCGCGCGCTGCTTAATCGGAACGGATCATGCTTGTCGACACGTGATTTACTGATACTTAATTCTTAACGAATTGCTGGTGCAGCAGCATACTTAGTTATCAGCTGAATGAAATCGATTAGATAAGAAAATCTCTTAATGAACGAAAAGACCCTGTGGTACATTGCAGACCCTATGTGTTCGTGGTGCTGGGGGTTTGCACCAGTAATTGAGGAAATTAGGTTAAGTTACCGTAACTTTTTAAAAATTGAGCTGTTATTGGGTGGATTGCGACCTGGAACAAAACAGGCGATAGCACCAGCGCAACGTGAAGAAATAATGCATCACTGGAAAGCTGTGAAGCGTGTTACGGGACAATCTTTTCGTTTTGAAGGTGCAATGCCAGAAGGATTTATATACGATACTGAGCCAGCTAGCCGAGGAGTGGTAGCTATGTTTTTAATCAATCCAGAGGTAATGTTTCCGTTCTTCAGGTCAATTCAATCCTCTTTCTATGTAGAACAAAAGGACGTAACCAAGCCTGAAATACTAATGCAGATAGCCGCCGATATAGGTATAGATGCGAAATTATTTTTGCGGGTATATGAATCTGATGAAGCAAAAAAACAGATTTCTATTCATTTCAATAAAGTGCGTCGATGGGGAATACATAGCTCTCCTACTGTGATAGTGCAAAATGCAGCAGGTTACAGTATTCTCAACAGAGGGTACTGCTCGCTAGAGGCATTGTGTGTACAACTTGATGATTGGTTAAATACGTAAAATACTGCCATGAATGGGGATCATACCTGTAGTCATTAAGAGCTGATTTGAGCTACAGCCCTGACCCGCCTGACCATCCAAAACGCTCTAGAAATTGTTGGAATATATTACTTGCGATGACCCATGCGATGAGAGATGAGGTGCAGCTCAATAGAATGATGGTACCTATGACTCTAAGTGGACTCAGGTTTGAATATTGCCGCCACTGTGCAAGAAATCCAAGCCCCTCAGGTACGCTTTTCTTATGAAGTTCCAGTTCAGCTAGAACATTGTTTCTGGCTTTGCAAAGTACTTTAATTACGCCTTCTTGATACGTGGAATCAATTAGATCTAAACTGTTAGCGGTCGGATCGAAGGGCGACTCATTTAGCGCGACATTCTTATCAGTTTCCTTGTAGAAATCCCTCATTCTCCCTAAGTATTGATCCTCATCAAAGGTGTCATTAATTATTCTCTCGATAGTACTGGCGTTTTCCTTATTTAAGGTAGCATCTGACTTATTTAAGACTAAAGCTATCTCCTTAACAAACTCATGTTCTTTCCTAGTAATAAGATCGAACCATAGTGCCTCGATAACTTGAGGGGATGGAGAGCAAGACTTTAAATTATCGTAAGGTATACCGGTATAAAGTTTGTCAAGTTTGAGTTTAATTGTACTTTCACATTTCTTATTAATAGTTTCGAACTTGGCTTTAAGAATGTCAGTAGTCATAATTCTCACTGTAATGTGACTTGGTGGAGTTATAAATTGAATGGTATTTTATGTAGGGTAAGATACTGATATAGGGTATTTATTTTATGGAATCATAGTTGTTAAATAGCCACTATTTAAATAAAAGATATGCCCTTACTCTATTATTGAATTAACTAGAATGGATAGAAATTGGGTATTTTACATTGGGATAGCAGAAAAGACATCAAGATCCTCTACAGCTGCTGCGGTGCGGCGCAAGAGTTCGTGATTGCTCTCTAAACTCATCATGCCACCGATAGCTAGGGTAACGATCATTGCTTCAAAGGGATAAATAAGGTGGGCGCGATATCGTTGCTGCATATTCTCAATATCATTATATTCGATTCCGTTATTATTAAGACACTGCATATAAGTTGCTAAAATATTTGCTTCGTGAAGTCTCCGAGTTTCAGGCTTAAGGGCGGTGGATAGGAAGTAAGCAACATCGCTGATTCCTTCGCCAATACGGACAAGCTGCCAGTCAAGAAGACCCGGTTGAGTCTGATTCCAGAATAGATTTCCTGGATGACAATCATGATGAATGAGTGTTTGTGATGAATTTGAAAGAAAGCGCATTACTTTGCGACGGCAGTGCGCATAGCGAATTGCTGACGCATGGAGTGTGGAGGGTATAAGTTCTCCAGCTAAGCGTAATCCTCGCTTCATCAACGGAACAGAAAGGGCTGTACCTAAGTGATCTTCTAAGCTTCGTACCGGACCAGCTAGCCAGCGATAAGTCTGGTTGCAATGTACCTTGTTCCAGAAACAAGCATGAAACCGGGCAAGTTGTTCAACAACTGCGGTTGCTTGAGTAGCCGTTAAGGAATCACTTGTTTTACTCGGAGTCGATCCGGATTCTGTCACATCTGCAAGTACCAGTGTTGCATCCATACCAAATTTGCTTTGCGCGGCCAGAAAACTGGGTACATTAATTGGGACAGATGAAGCTAATTCATTATAGAAGCGCACTTCAGTATGAAGTAGTCTTGGTAAGGCTGTAATCAATCTTGCTTGATATGCTAGCGATGGAAGCTTCACAAACCATTGTTGAGGCAATACTTCTGGCTTATCATGTTCAACTACGACACGAATTCGCGTTGTAGTTCCAATATCGACCGAAACAATAGATACATTCGAAACGGTAGCATCAGAATAATTTCTGTTAACGACTCGTTGAGCCCAGTTAATAGTTAAATCTCTTGGATGACGTGCAAGAATGTTATGCTTCATTTTTGTCAGTTTATTGTTTTATCATTACTAGTTTTTAGTTATATTATTTTCAAACGTTAGAACTACCTGAATGAACTCTGTGGTCTCTTTAGCATAGTAATATTTTTTCAAAGTAATCTTTAAGAGGCAATACTTATTAGTAATACATTTGAATGCAGTAAAAGATTATTATCTATTGGCACGTAATTAATGCTTCGTGAGGGAAAATACATGAACCCAATACTTGATGCGCTTTCGCGTGCATTTCATGATCTGTTCCAATTTAGGATTCTGTGGATCGTGCTATGGCCGATCTTAACAGCGGTTCTAGTGTGGTTTGTTTTAGGTGTGATCTTTTGGGACACCTTCTCGAATTGGATTACAAGCGGTCTTACAGCTATTGGTATTCAAACTTGGCTTGAAGGTGTAGAGCCAAAGTGGATCGCGCATACAATACAGGCCATGGCACATTTTATTCTGTTTGTACCATTAATTTTCGTTACTGCGTTAGTGATTACAGCTTTATTTGCTATGCCCATGCTGATTAGTCTAGTAGCTGAACGCGATTATCCGCAACTTGAACGTAAAAATGGTGGCAGTATTGGTGGTAGCTTGCTGAACGCTTTACTTGCTATCTGTATATTTTTTATCATTTGGGCGCTTACCATTCCTTTATGGTTAATTGGGGTGGGTGTGATAATTCCATTTATTGCAGCAGCGTATCTTAATCAGCGCTTGTTTCGCTATGATGCGTTGGCAGAACATGCCAGCCATGAGGAAATGAAAGTTCTGTTCTCTGCAAATCAGTCGTCACTATGGGGCATAGGTTTATTAACTGGCCTTACGCAATTTGTACCAATTCTAAATCTGTTTGCGCCAGTACTATCAGGACTTACTTTTATCCACTTTGGACTCGGACGTCTTGTAAATTTACGTCAATCGTCATAGATATTCTTGAAAATGTAAGGTCTGCAAATTTTAATCCGTTAC
>QIFK01000218.1 GCA_003230615.1 Nitrosospira sp.
AAGATCCAGTATAAAACTTCATATTCACTGCCCTATTTTCTCTCTCCAAACTTTGTACGTTGTTGACTATCCAAAACGACCAGTTATATAGTCTTCTGTCTGTTTATTCTTGGGTTTGATAAAAATTGTGTCCGTAACACCGAATTCGATCAACTCACCCAGATACATATAGGCGGTGTAATCAGACACCCTCGCGGCCTGTTGCATACTGTGGGTAACAATGAGTATGGTAATTTTCTTTTTAAGGTCGGTAATAAGCTCTTCAATACTTGCTGTGGCAATCGGATCAAGTGCCGAAGTAGGCTCATCGAACAACAGGATTTCGGGATCAGTGGCAAGCGCGCGAGCAATGCACAAGCGCTGTTGCTGCCCACCAGAAAGCTTAAAAGCTAGACTATTCATGCGATCTTTCACTTCATCCCATAGCGCTGCGTCACGCAAGGCCTCTTCAACTTTATCATCTAATATTGCACGCTGCCGTACCCCCCGCACGCGTAGACCATAAGCAACATTCTCGTAAATAGATTTAGGAAAGGGATTAGGTTTCTGGAACACCATGCTAATACGCATGCGTACTTCAATTGGATCCACATTACGTGAAAGAATATTAACGTTATCTGGATGTAAGATTATTTCACCGACATATCGGTTACCAGGATAAAGATCGTGCATGCGATTGAAACAGCGCAAAAAGGTTGATTTACCACAACCCGATGGACCAATTAGTGCGGTTACCTGTTTATCATGCAGCACCATATTAATGTTCTTTAGTGCATTGAACGCACTATAATAAAAACTCAGGTTTCTGATTTCGGATTTGTACTGGGTCGAAATATCGCCTGTAGCGGTATTGTTTTGTATGTGATCTCCTACCATTTGATGTTCTTACGCATACGATAACGTACGTAGATAGCAAATGCGTTCATGGTAAGCGTCATCACAACCAGCACTAACCCTGCTGCTGCTGCATTGAACTGAAACTCTTCCTGAGGCCGTGAGACCCAGTTAAACATTTGGATCGGCATCACGGTGAAGGGCGCTGTTAACCACTCAAATGACAGAAAAGGAAATTCAGCCTTGATTGGAGACGGTGGCAGGAAAGCAATGAAAGTTAACGCACCTATAGTGATGATAGGAGCAGTTTCACCAATCGCTCGAGCTAGGCCAATAATAACACCAGTCATAATACCTGCTGCAGAATACGGAAGCAGATGATCGGAAACTGTTTGCCACTTGCTTGCCCCAAGGGCATAAGCACCCTCACGAATGGCAACTGGAATTGAACGTATAGCTTCACGGGTGGCAACAATCACTATTGGTAGAATCAGCAACGCCAACGCTAATCCCGCCGACAGAATACTCTGACCAAGTCCAAGCTGATAAACAAATATCCCCAACGCTAACAAACCATAAATAATTGATGGTATTCCAGCTAAATTTGTGATATTTATTTCTAATATCTCAGTAATGATGTTCTTTGGAGCATACTCTTCCAGATATACACCTGCTCCAATTCCTATTGGCACGGCGGCGGCGGCTGTCACTAGCATCACCAAAGTTGTACCAACCCAAGCTGAAAGTATGCCAGCTGATCTTGGGTGCCGCGATGGAAAGGAAGTAAAGAAATCCCATGATAAACGTGGCATTCCATCAATAAGCATGTGAGCAAATAACGCTACAAACGTAAGTACTGCGATCATCAGCGCAAGCACGCCAATAACCATAAACAGTAGGTCTAAACGCTTGTGACGTGCAATAATGAGACGAATCTCTTGAAGATTCTTAGTGCTTCGCATCAGCCTTGGTCCGATAATATGAAACACAGCATATCCATAGAAACCCGAAAATTAGATTACTCATGTGTTTGTACAAATACCAAAATTAAATTGAAAATAAATTCTCTATGGTCTAGTCAAGATTAATACACTTCACGATATCTTTTACGCAGAATGTGGCCAATAATGTTAAATGTGAGAGTTATCAGCAACAATGTAAGCCCAGCAGCAAATATTGTCTGATAACCAATGCTACCGTGTGGTAAATCTCCTAAGCTCACCTGCACTATGTAGGCAGTGATCGTGGCCGCTGGTTCTGTTGGATTCCAGGTAAGATTTGGCTGCATACCAGCAGCAATTGCTACCACCATGGTTTCTCCCACTGCTCTGGAAACACCAAGAATATATGCTGCAGCAATACCTGAAAAAGCCGCTGGTATCACTACCCGAATAGCAGTCTGAATCCGAGTAGCACCCATTGCATAGGATCCTTCACGCAAATGCATCGGTACTGCACGCATTGCATCCTCAGACATGGAACTAACATAAGGGATAATCATAATACCCATAACCAACCCGGCAGAAAGCAGGCTAAAGCCAGGCAATTCTGGGAAAATCTTTTGCAGTAGAGGCGTGACAAACAATAATGCAAAGTAACCATATACGACAGTTGGCACACCGCCTAGCATCTCAAGAAACGGCTTAGCTATCTCACGCACAGCAAAAGGTGCAAATTCAGAAAGGTATATAGCGATTATGGTTCCAAGGGGAATCGCTACTAAAAGTGCAACTGCAGAGCTTACAAGAGTTCCTGAAACTAGTGGCAGTATGCCATAGTGCGCATCATCAAATAGCGGCGTCCATTGAGTATCAGTAAGAAAATCCCAGACTGGAACTTTCTGGAAAAACACAAGAGACTCCTTAACTAACATCACCACAATTGCTAGCGTAATTGCTACCGATACAAATGCCGTCAAAAATAACAATATCTCAATAAAGCGCTCACGCAAGTGGCGGCGATAACTATATCCCAGACTTCCGGGTTGACTTGATTCGGCAAGGAACTGTGGTGTCACGAGTAAATACCTATCTAGAGGAGTTTCCGAACAATCTGGATATTACGACGGAAATGTTACAATCTCATGACACACAAGACGCGTGTTTGCGAACTAAGACCTATTCAGTTAGTAGTTCAGTAGATTTTATTCTCTACTTCCCAAGTTGAGATGAATTTACACGTAGGAGTCTCAGGAGTAACCAATGAAACTCCTTAAAATAACCTAATGATGTTTGAAACGACAAAACAAATTATATTATCGGTGTGAGGATAGCTATACTAGGTTTACACTGCCAACCAAGGCGGGTCGATCCAAAAACTGATGATATTGTCTGCAATAGATGGCTAAACTGCAAGCTTTATATAGCATGAATTAAACAGTTAGCCAGCGCAGAAACCTACATAATAAGACAAAAAAGATAATAAAGCGTACTATGCGAAATTCTTATAAATTTTGATAATCAGTCAAAATGGATGCAGGTCCAGTACTTCAATAGAATCTGGCTTACGTACGCCGGATCTCGAAAGAAAATTTAAGCATGACGCCCATAATTCTAGAGTGACCTTTGTACCTAAGGTATTGATATTAAGTTATATAGTATGTTCACTGTTTTGTGATTCTCCCGTGTCCTCTTCGCTCAAGAAACCATGGTCTATATCATCCTGAAGCCCCAGTTTCTTCCTTTTACGTGCATTGTGAAAAGATAAGCCAGTACCAGCTGGAATAAGCCGCCCGACAATTACATTCTCCTTAAGACCACGTAGGTTGTCTTTCTTACCCATAATGGCCGCTTCTGTTAGCACACGTGTGGTCTCTTGAAAAGAAGCAGCGGAAATAAATGAGTCTGTAGAAAGTGAAGCCTTTGTGATACCTAACAACATGAATTCGTACATTGCTGGTTTCTTACCCTCAGCTACCACCTTCTCATTTTCTGCCAATAAATCTGCACGTTCCACCTGCTCGCCTAAAATGAAGCGCGTTTCTCCAGCATCAACAATCTGGACCCTTCGCAGCATCTGACGCACGATTACCTCAATATGCTTATCGTTGATCTTCACACCTTGTAAGCGATAAACATCTTGTACTTCGTCAGTAATGTAACGTGCTAATACCTCCACTCCCAACAAACGCAAGATATCGTGCGGGTCAGCTGGGCCATCAACGATACTTTCCCCCTTATTTACTAACTGACCATCGTGTGCCATAACATGCTTATCTTTAGGAATCAGGTACTCATGCGCAACACCGTCTGGATCTGTGATCACTAGGCGTTGCTTACCCTTGGTGTCCTTGCCAAACGATACAGAACCCGTAATTTCTGCTAGTACGCCAGAATCTTTGGGGGAACGCGCTTCAAACAATTCTGCTACGCGCGGCAATCCACCAGTTATATCACGAGTTTTTGAGCTTTCCTGTGGAATTCGCGCTAGCACAGAACCCACACTTACTTGCTGTCCGTCCCGCACGATAATGATAGAGCCAGTTTGGAAGGTAATATTAACTGATAGATTATCACCAGCATGTTTTACTTCCTTTCCTTTTTCATTCAAAAGCTTCACTAATGGGCGCAAACCCTTAGCTTTAGACACACCACGCCGTTTTGGATCGATTACTACCAACGTTGATAAACCAGTTACTTCGTCAATTTGCTTAGCCAC
This sequence comes from Nitrosospira sp., assembly GCA_003230615.1. GTDB lineage: Bacteria > Pseudomonadota > Gammaproteobacteria > Burkholderiales > Nitrosomonadaceae > BJGV01. The sequence goes on from QIFK01000218.1 coordinate 4,492, forward strand.
AGTCATACCTTCTTCGACGTTTTCAAAACGTACTTTACCGGCATATTCGGTGATGATTGGCCGGGTGTGCGGATCCCACGCTGCAAGTACCTGTCCTGCCTTTACCATTTCTTTATCACGAACCAACAATGTTGCACCATAGGGTGTTTTATGACGCTCTCGCTCACGCCCATTGTCATCGTGTATCACCACCTCACCACTTCGGGAAATCGCTATCAATTCACGACGAGAATTTGTCACATAGCGCATCGTTGGGGAGTAGCTTACAGTTCCGTTGGATCTGCTCTCTACCTGGCTTGCCACTGCGGTTCTGGATGCAGCTCCACCAATATGGAATGTGCGCATGGTAAGCTGAGTACCTGGCTCGCCTATGGACTGTGCAGCAATTACACCCACGGCTTCACCGAGGTTAACCATAGTACCGCGTCCTAGATCACGCCCGTAGCATTTGGCGCATAATCCATGACGAGTTTCACAGGTAAGAGGAGTCCGTACCTTTACCTCATCTATACCAAGAAACTCGATCTTATCCACATCATTCTCATCTAATAGAGAACCGGCAGAATAAATCACGGCCTGGTTTTCTGGATTGATGATATCGTTAGCGGCCACTCGTCCAAGTATCCTCTCATGTAAGGCCTCAATAACTTCACCTCCTTCAACCAACGCTTTCATCGCCACACCGTTATCAGTGCCACAGTCATCTTCTGTCACAACTAGATCCTGGGTTACATCCACTAAACGCCGAGTAAGGTAACCAGAGTTTGCGGTCTTCAATGCGGTATCAGCCAACCCTTTACGCGCTCCATGGGTAGAAATAAAGTATTGCAACACATTTAATCCCTCACGGAAGTTTGCAGTAATAGGAGTCTCAATGATGGACCCATCTGGCTTTGCCATCAGGCCACGCATTCCCGCCAGCTGACGAATCTGTGCAGCAGAACCACGAGCACCAGAATCTGCCATCATGTAAATGGAATTGAATGATTCCTGCATTAGTGGTTTGCCCTTCTTATCTTTTTTAACTTTTCCGGTTTTCGGGTCATACACCGGCTCAGTACCAAGTTGATCCATCATAGCCTTAGCCACCTGGTCACCGGCACGCCCCCAAATATCTACCACCTTGTTGTAGCGTTCACCTTGAGTTACCAATCCAGAGGTGTACTGAGACTCGATTTCTTGTACCTCTTTCTCAGAAGAACTGATAATATCGTTTTTCTGAACTGGCGTTAGCATGTCATCTAGACAAATAGAAATACCAGCACGAGTAGCGTAAGTAAAACCAAAATTCATCAGTTTATCAGCAAAAATTACAGTCTCACGCAATCCACAGAGATGGAAACTAGCATTAATAAGCTTGGAAATTTCCTTTTTCTTGAGCACTTTGTCGATTAATGGAAATGGCAGACCAACTGGCAAAATTTCAGACAGAAGAGCACGCCCCACAGTGGTGTCGTACCGCGTGGTTTTTGCGTGTCGTTCTCCATCGGCACCCAGGTCATATTCATTTATCCGAACCATAATCCTAGCATTCAACTCTACTGCACGACTTTCGTAGGCACGCGACACTTCACCTATATTAGGGAACAACATTCCCTCACCCCTTGCACCAACTTTCTCACGAGTAATGTAATACAAGCCCAATACGATATCCTGTGATGGCACGATAATTGGCTCACCATTGGCTGGTGACAGTATATTATTCGATGACATCATTAGAGTACGGACCTCCATTTGTGCTTCCAGAGACAATGGTACATGCACAGCCATCTGGTCTCCATCAAAGTCAGCGTTAAAAGCTGCGCACACCAGTGGATGTAACTGGATAGCTTTTCCCTCGATCAGCACAGGCTCAAACCCTTGTATACCTAGGCGATGCAGTGTCGGCGCCCGGTTCAACATTACCGGGTGCTCGCGAATAACATCTTCTAAAATGTCCCATACTATTGGAGTTTCATTTTCTACTTCTCGTTTGGCCGCTTTGATTGTGCTGGCAATACCCATTGTTTCAAGCTTACTAAAGATAAATGGCTTGAACAATTCCAAAGCCATTTTCTTTGGCAAGCCACACTGATGCAGTTTAAGCTGCGGACCCACCACAATCACTGATCGCCCAGAGTAATCAACTCGTTTACCTAGTAGATTCTGACGGAATCGTCCACCCTTACCCTTGATCATGTCAGCAAGGGATTTCAATGGGCGCTTGTTTGCACCCGTCATTGCCTTACCTCGGCGCCCATTGTCTAGCAAAGAGTCTACTGCTTCTTGTAACATGCGTTTTTCATTACGTACAATTATTTCGGGTGCCTTCAACTCAAGCAAGCGCTTCAAACGATTATTGCGGTTGATAACTCGGCGATACAAGTCATTAAGATCAGATGTAGCGAATCGTCCACCGTCTAGCGGCACAAGTGGGCGTAATTCAGGCGGTAATGTCGGCAGCACCGTAATCACCATCCACTCCGGCTTGATCCCAGACTTGTTGAATGCCTCTAATACCTTAAGGCGCTTTGAAAGTTTCTTTATTTTGGTTTCTGAGCTAGTAGCCTCCATATCACGTCGTAGGTTATCAACTTCAACGTTAATGTTTAGGTTGCTTAATAGGTCGCGAATACCCTCTGCACCCATACTGGCATTAAAATCATCACCATATTCCTCCATCTTGGCACGATAATCATCGTCAGTCAGCAACTGGCATCGTTCTAGCGGTGTCATCCCAGGATCAGTAACTACAAAAGCTTCAAAATAAAGAACTCGTTCAATGTCACGTAGGGTCATGTCTAATACCATCCCAAGGCGAGACGGTAGAGACTTCAAAAACCAGATATGCGCCACTGGAGAAGCTAGCTGGATGTGCCCCATACGCTCCCGCCGCACCTTGGACAAGGTGACTTCAACCCCGCATTTCTCACATATCACGCCGCGGTGCTTCAAACGTTTGTATTTCCCACATAAGCATTCATAATCTTTTACTGGGCCAAAAATTTTAGCGCAGAATAGCCCATCTCGCTCTGGCTTAAAAGTACGGTAGTTTATAGTTTCCGGCTTTTTAACCTCGCCGTAAGACCAGGAACGTATTTTTTCAGGAGAAGCAAGGCCAATCTTGATCGAATCGAATTCTTCTTTATGCGTAACCTGCTTGAATAAATCGAGTAGCGCTTTCATTTAATACTCCTGTTAATCAGGGGGCAATACAAAAAACTTCGGTGATAAAGTGCAACAATATAGAGAATTAAGCGATTAACTCCCAGCGACTTTAAAAAGAAATTGTTAATGCCGCTCCAAGTCGATGTCCATCCCAAGTGAACGGATTTCCTTTACCAAGACATTGAATGATTCTGGCATGCCAGCATCAATCTTGTGGTCACCCTTGACGATACTCTCATATATCTTAGTACGTCCGTTCACATCGTCAGATTTGACGGTCAACATTTCCTGTAGTGTGTAAGCAGCACCATAAGCTTCCAATGCCCACACTTCCATCTCACCAAATCGTTGTCCACCAAACTGAGCCTTACCACCTAGCGGCTGCTGGGTTACCAAGCTGTAAGGGCCTGTAGAACGTGCATGCATCTTGTCATCCACCAAATGATGTAACTTCAGCACATGCATGTAGCCCACTGTGACAAGGCGGTCGAATGCCTCACCAGTTCTACCATCATATAGCTCAATCTGTCCGGATTGTGGTAAATCAGCAAGCTCAAGCATATCTTTGATCTCATGCTCTGTGGCACCATCAAATACGGGAGTAGCAAAAGGTACGCCATCCTGGAGATTGTTTGCTAATTCCAAAACTTCCTTATCGTCTAGGGAAGCAATATCCTCCTGTTTGCCACTACTATTGTAAATCTTATTAATAAATTTCCTGATTTCAGCAGTCTTGCTTTGAGCACGAAGCATATTACCAATCTTCCTACCCAACCCTTTGGCCGCCCATCCAAGATGGATTTCCAGTATCTGTCCAACATTCATACGCGAAGGTACACCCAGAGGATTTAATACAATATCCATAGGAGTACCATCTGCCATGTAGGGCATATCTTCTACTGGCACAATTTTTGAAATTACTCCCTTATTTCCATGGCGCCCTGCCATTTTATCTCCGGGCTGCAGACGACGCTTCACCGCCACATAAACTTTCACCATTTTCTGCACGCCAGGTGGCAATTCATCGCCCTGGGTAAGTTTCTTTTTCTTTTCTTCAAAAAAGACGTCAAATGCCTTACGTTTCTGCACAAGACCTTCCCTGATCTGCTCTAGCTGTACGCTCGTATCCTCATTAGACAAACGAATATCAAACCAGTGGTGTGGATCAATACCTTCAAGATATTCCCTGGTAATGCGTGAGCCTTTTGCAAGCTTATTAGGTCCACCAGTAGCTACCTTACCCTTGAGTAGACGCTCGATACGTTCAAACGTATCGGCCTCTACGATTCGCATTTGATCTGCGAGGTCTTTCTTGTAACGATTTAGCTCATCATCAATAATCTGCTGAGCACGTGTATCACGCTCGATACCTTCGCGGGTAAACACCTGTACATCAATTACTGTTCCTGAGATGCCTGATGGCACACGTAACGACGTATCCTTTACATCGGAAGCTTTTTCGCCAAATATTGCGCGTAATAATTTTTCTTCCGGTGTCAGTTGGATCTCACCCTTAGGGGTAACCTTGCCTACCAGTACGTCGCCAGCCTCGACTTCTGCGCCAATATAAATGATGCCAGAATCATCCAAGCGCCCGAGTTGCACTTCCGATAGATTCGATATATCCCCGGTAATCTCTTCAGTCCCCAACTTTGTATCACGGCTTACCAACAAAAGTTCTTCAATATGAATAGATGTGAAACGATCTTCAGAAACAATGCGCTCAGAAATCAGAATTGAGTCCTCAAAGTTATAACCATTCCACGGCATGAATGCGACTAACATATTCTGCCCCAACGCTAGCTCACCCATATCGGTAGAAGCGCCATCTGCTATTACGTCACCACAAGCAATTACGTCACCCTCTCTCACAAGAGGACGCTGATTGATATTAGTGTTCTGATTAGATCGGGTATATTTAGTCAGGTTGTAAATGTCTACACCCACTTCACCAACACGTGTTTCGGCATCATGTACTCGCACCACAATACGCCCAGCATCTACATAATCTACTACACCAGCTCGTCCGGCCAGTACCGCAGTACCAGAATCTATTGCCACTACACGCTCTATTCCAGTACCAACAAGTGATTTTTCAGCACGTAGACAAGGTACCGCCTGACGTTGCATGTTGGACCCCATCAAAGCACGATTAGCATCGTCGTGCTCTAGAAATGGAATTAGTGAGGCTGCTACTGAAACGATCTGTGCTGGGGCTACGTCCATATATTCGATTCGATCCGGTGTCGCTAGGGTGAATTCATTCTTTTGACGACAAGAAACAATATCCTGTATAAACTTATTATTGCGATCTAGTTTCGCGTTTGCTTGAGCAATCACGTACTGACCTTCCTCAATAGCTGACAGATAATCAATCTCGTCAGTAACTTTTTTGTTCTTTACCTTACGGTAGGGCGTTTCCAAAAAACCATATTTATTGGTACGAGCGTATAACGCAAGCGAGTTAATAAGCCCAATATTTGGGCCTTCTGGCGTTTCGATCGGACATACCCTACCATAGTGAGTTGGATGTACATCACGCACTTCAAACCCTGCACGCTCGCGTGTTAACCCACCTGGTCCTAAGGCAGAAACACGTCGCTTATGCGTAATCTCGGAAAGCGGATTGGTCTGATCCATAAATTGAGATAACTGACTAGAGCCGAAAAATTCACGTACTGCTGCCGATACTGGCTTAGCATTAATCAGATCGTGCGGCATAAGATTATCGGATTCCGCCTGACTCAAGCGCTCTCTTACAGCTCGCTCAACCCTAATAAGTCCAGAGCGAAACTGGTTTTCCGCTAATTCTCCGACATAGCGAACACGGCGGTTTCCAAGGTGATCAATGTCATCCACTTCACCGCGACCATTTCGCAGTTCTACCAGTATCATTATTATTGAGATGATATCCTCGTTCGACAAAGTAGTGGAACCAGTCAACTCAGCTTTGCCAACACGACGATTAAATTTCATTCGCCCAACCGCGGATAAGTCATAGCGTTCGGGTGCATAGAACAATCCATTAAACAATGCTTTAACTGCATCCTCGGTAGGGGGTTCGCCAGGACGCATCATACGATAGATTGCTACTTGAGCAGTCAATTGATCAGTAGTCTCGTCTACCCTCAAAGTCTGTGATATGTATGCACCCTGATCGAGATCATTTGTATATATGGTATAAAGTTTTTCGATGTTAGCCTCGCGCAACTTGGCAAAAAGTTCCTCAGTGATTTCATCGTTAGCCAGCGCTATGATCTCGCCTGTTTCCTTATCTAACACATTGTGACCCAGTACCCGCCCCAGTAAAAAATCTTCTGACACCGAAAGTTTGTCTATCCCAGCTTGTTGCAATTCACGAGTATGTTTGACGGTGATTCGTTTGTCTTTCTGAACGATAACCTTTCCACTTTTAGAAACAATATCAAGGCGAGCTATATCACCACGTAAGCGCTCTGGAACTAGCTCGAACTGGACATTCTTTTTGGAAATATGAAAGACATCAAATGCAAAGAATCCAGCAAGGATTTGTTCTGATGTATAACCTATCGCTTTTAGCAGCACGGTAATTGGCATTTTACGGCGGCGATCAACACGAAAATAGAGGTAATCCTTGGGATCAAACTCAAAATCGAGCCAAGAACCTCGATATGGAATAATTCTCGCGGAGAACAATAACTTTCCGGATGAATGTGTCTTGCCACGATCATGCTCAAAAAATACGCCAGGTGAGCGGTGCAATTGCGACACAATCACACGTTCAGTACCGTTAATAACAAA
>QIFK01000007.1 GCA_003230615.1 Nitrosospira sp.
CAGCAAGCTTGCCATTACTATGGTCAATGATGCATGACTACCAGCAAAAGCGTGTCATGACTTTACTTGACCCAACACAAGATGCATTAGGGTCGGGTTATCACACCATCCAATCGACTATTGCCGTAGGCTCTGGTGGCATTATCGGAAAAGGCTGGCAAAATGGTACGCAAACACATCTCGATTTTCTTCCCGAAAAAAGTACCGATTTTATATTTGCAGTATTCTCTGAGGAATTTGGGCTAGTTGGTAATTCATTACTGTTACTGCTATATCTGATAGTAATAGGTCGTGGCATGGTCATTACTGTCAATGCTTCGACTCAATTTACCCGCCTTATCGCAGGCTCGATCACGCTGACTTTTTTCACATATATATTTGTCAACATAGGTATGGTTATTGGCATTCTACCGGTAGTAGGTGTGCCGCTACCACTTATCAGTTACGGAGGCACTTCGATGGTGACAATGCTTCTAGGTTTTGGTATTTTGATGAGCATACAGATGCATCCTAAACTGGTAAAAACATAATGAACAACAACTTTAGATTTGGGAATGTGCTAAGCCAATTATCCACTATCTCTACATATGCCAGCTGGCCCATAGCAGTAATTGCTCTTATTTTTCTTGCCAGCTGTGGCAATGTCCTGAAACTTGATACCTCACCACAGACATCCTCTTCTACAATATTGAATAAAGGAAATAAAGGTGGAGGTTATTATCTTGACGATGGCCCGGGTGATAATCCACCACCTAACCTAGCCTCCATTCCTAATGCCGTTCCCAAAATTGAACCCCTACGTAAGTCCAACATGAGGCCTTACGTAGTACTTGGTAAAACCTACACACCAATGACCGCCCTAGGCCCATATAAGAAACGTGGTATTGCTTCGTGGTATGGTCGCCGCTACCACGGAAAGAAAACTGCATCAGGCGAAATCTATAATATGTACGACATGACTGCCGCACACACCACACTCCCTTTACCTAGCTATGCCCGAGTTACCAACATTAAGAACAAGAAATCTGTGATAGTGCGTATCAACGACCGTGGCCCGTTTCTTTCTAACCGTTTAATTGATCTTTCTTACACAGCTGCGTACAAGCTTGATGTACTTGATAGTGGCAGTGCCTGGGTGGAAATAGAAAGCATACTCCCAGGAAATACGGTCACGAAGGTTACAACAGAACCACCCGCCCCCACCGCGCTCACCTCAGTAAGCCGATCTGCTTCTAACGCTAATGTTACTCCTCCCGATACAATCAGAATCTACCTACAGTTGGCCGCATTCAGTGCTCACATCAGTGCGGATACCTTCCTCGCACATATGCGCACCGAGCTTCCCGAATTTGCAAATACTCTAGCTATTACTGCAAAAAATGACCTGTTCAAAGTACACACTGGTCCTTACTCTGATCAGATACTAGCAAGACAAGCTGCAGATAAAATCTCTCAGAATGTTTCGATCAGTCCGATATTGCTAGTGTGGTAAGTTGCTAAGTAAACCAATATAGTCTTTTGAGAAAATTTCTTTAGCTAGGTTTATTTCTAGACACTTAGTAAAGAATATTACGTAAGCAAAATTTCGGGCCTTTAAGTACTTAATTGGTGGGAGTGGCGGGAATCGAACCCACGCCAGCAAATTCTCTACAGTCAAGTCATTTTACATTCTTAGCTATGATAAAAAGAAATAGGATATGAAAAATACTCATATTTACACAACAATTCTTAGCTAAATGCCAGGTTAGTTCAATGCCACTGATAGCAAATTGCTTAATCCCTTGATAAAATCAACGTTTTTCGTTTTATTAATCCAGCACATCTTTAATTTCAGGATCATTTATGACTTCCGCAGACTTTTACCCCGAAAAAAGAATCACTACATTTTATCCGCCACAACGCACCTTGATGGGACCCGGGCCATCAGACACTCATCCGCGGGTGCTAACTGCTATGGCTCGTCCGACCCTGGGTCACCTTGATCCAGTTTTTACCGACATGATGGAAGAATTGAAAAGCCTACTACGTTATGCCTTCCAAACAGCCAATCAAATGACCTTTCCGGTATCTGGCCCGGGTTCCGTAGGAATGGAAATGTGTTTTGTCAATATGATTACCCCTGGTGATAAGGTGATTGTGTGTCGTAACGGTGTATTCGGATCACGTATGTTAGAAAACGTAGAACGTTGTGGTGGTGTAGCAGTTGTTGTAGAAGATCAGTGGGGGAAACCTGTGGATCCACAGAAAGTAGAAGATGCATTGAAACAGAATCCTGATACGAAAATCGTTGCTTTTGTTCATGCCGAGACATCTACCGGTGCCCTATCAGATGCAAAAACGCTGTGCGAGATTGCCCATCGCCACAACTGCCTCACCATTGTAGATACGGTTACTTCTCTGGGTGGCTCTCCTCTTAAGGTTGATGAATGGAAAATTGACGCAATTTACTCTGGTAGCCAAAAATGTCTGTCGTGCCCGCCAGGTCTATCCCCCGTAAGTTTTTCCGAGCAGGTAGTAGAGCTAGTCAAAAACCGCAAGACAAAGGTACAGAGCTGGTTCATGGATTTAAACCTAGTGCTAGGCTATTGGGGCACCACTCGAACTTATCATCACACCGCACCCACCAACGCACTCTATGCGCTGCACGAGTCACTACTTATGCTATATGAAGAAGGAATAGAACACTCTTGGGCTCGTCATCAACGTAATCACAAGGCATTGAAGGCAGGGCTAGAAACCTTTGGCACCAAGTTCTTGGTTGAAGAAAAATACCGATTACCACAATTGAATTCTGTATATGTACCAACTGGTGTGGATGAAAAGGAAGTGCGTCGCAGATTGCTTGCTGAATACAATCTTGAAATCGGTGCAGGGCTAGGTGATTTTGCCGGAAAAATCTGGCGATTTGGCTTAATGGGTTACTCGAGCAAAATAGAAAACGTGATGTTAAGCTTGAATGCATTAGAGACAGTTTTTGCGAATATGGGCAAGAAGATTGATATTGGCGCGGCAGAAGCAGCGGCATATCGGGTATATGAAGCTAATCCATTAAGTGCTGTGCCAGCAAAAATAACAGCCTGAAACGGATCTCCTTTTCTTCTGCTTTTGGAGAGAAGATAACAATAATTCGCTCTATCAAAGAACAAAGTCGTTACAGTCTCAGATCGAAAGTTAATCGAGATTGTAACGTGTTAACACCAATGGTGGTTGGGCGAAATGTGAAAGAGGAAGTAACAAATGTTACTGGAATTATATTTGCAATCCAAGCCGTTGCCAAATGGTAGTCGTCAGTCCTGCTGAGTTCAACGTATAGAAATGTAATCCCGGTGCGCCAGCCTCAAGTAACTGACTACATAGATCGGTCACGACATCTAGTCCATACGCGCGAATTGATGCGCTGTCATCACCATAGCCTTCCATTTTCTTTCTAAGCCAGCGTGGGATTTCCGCTCCACAAGCGTCTGAAAATCTCGCTAATTGGGAAAACTTATTGATTGGCATTATGCCAGGCACAATAGGAATCCTTATATTTGCGGTTTCACATGCATTCACAAATCTGAAGTATGCATCTGCATTGTAAAAGTATTGAGTAATAGCAGAGTCAGCTCCTGCCTCAACCTTAAGCTTGAAGTTTTGCAAATCATCTTGAGCCGAACGTGCCTGGGGATGGTATTCCGGATAGGCTGCTACCTCAATGTGGAAAGCATCACCGAATTCTTTACGGATAAACGCCACTAACTCAGTAGCGTAGCGAAACTCCCCCGGTTGCGCCATTCCTGAAGGAAGATCACCACGCAATGCAACGATATAGCGGATACCACTATCATAATATTTCTGGAGTAGATAACGGATATTTTCACTGGTCGAACCAATACAGGAAAGGTGGGGAGCTGCTCTTACATATCCCTCGGCCTGAATTTCTAATACTGTTTCAAGCGTGCGGTCGCGTGTTGAACCACCTGCACCGAAAGTCACAGAAAAGAATTTTGGGTTGAGTTGAGCCAATTGTCGTCGGGTAGCACGTAATCTTTCCACGCCTTCTGGCGTTTGCGGGGGGAAAAACTCAAAACTAAAAGTACGGGTGAGTTTTTTTTGCGATTCCATTTTTGCTACCCATGAAAATGCAAAAATACAGGGAAAATAGACTCCAAAAAAACTTTTCTGTATTTCCCTGTATTCCAACTACTAAGGCATCAGTACCGATACATCTCCGGCTTAAATGGCCCATTTTTATCCATATTAAGGTATTTTGCTTGCTCATCAGTTAGCTCAGTGAGATTTACTCCCAACTTTTTAATGTGTAGACGAGCAACTTTTTCATCCAAATGTTTCGGTAGTACGTACACATTTTTCTGGTAATCATCTCCATTCTTCCAAAGCTCTATTTGTGCCAATACCTGATTAGTAAATGAACTAGACATGACAAACGATGGGTGGCCAGTAGCACAACCTAGATTTACCAGACGTCCTTGCGCCAGGACAATGATTCGATGACCGTTTGGAAAAATGACATGATCTACTTGTGGTTTAATATTCTCCCACTGATATTTCTGGACTGAAGCAATATCTATCTCAGAATCGAAGTGACCGATGTTACAAACGATAGCCTGGTCCTTCATTTTCAGCATGTGATCATGGGCAATAACGCGCAAATTACCGGTAGCAGTAACAAAAATATCAGCCTTATCACAAGCTTCATCCATGGTAACAACACGATAACCTTCCATCGCTGCTTGTAGTGCGCATATTGGGTCTATCTCAGTGACCCACACGGTTGCTCCAAGTCCACGTAAGGATTGGGCGCAGCCCTTACCTACATCACCATAACCACATACCAAAGCAATTTTTCCGGCAATCATTACGTCGGTTGCACGTTTGATGCCATCTACTAGCGACTCGCGACAACCGTATAGATTATCAAACTTTGATTTAGTAACTGAGTCATTAACGTTGAAGGCTGCGAAAGGTAGTTCGCCTTTATCCTGCATTTCGTACAAACGGTGAACACCAGTAGTGGTTTCCTCCGTTACACCGCGAATATTAGCCAGAATATTGGAATACCAACCGGGCTGAGCGTCCAGTCGCTTTCTGATTGCGGTGAACAAAGCGCGCTCCTCTTCATTACTAGGACTAGCAATAATTGATGAGTCCTTTTCTGCCTTGCTTCCAAGGATGATTAGAAGCGTCGCGTCACCTCCATCATCAAGTATCATGTTGGGTGTACCCGATTTACCTTCACCAGACCAATTAAATATCTGATGAGCGAATTCCCAGTACTCATCCAATGATTCACCCTTAAAAGCGAATACCGGCACACCTTCCACTGCTACAGCCGCCGCGGCATGATCTTGAGTAGAATAAATATTGCATGAAGCCCAGCGCACTTCCGCACCCAGTTTGACTAGGGTTTCGATCAACACCGCAGTTTGGATGGTCATGTGAAGAGAACCTGCAATACGCGCACCTTCTAAAGGTCTTTGACCTACATATTCTTCACGTAGCGCCATCAGGCCAGGCATTTCATTTTCAGCGATGGCAATTTCCTTGCGCCCCCATCCTGCCAAGGATAAGTCAGCAACTTTGTAGTCGGTAGTATTGGTGCTATTGTGACTAAGCACAGCGTTCATGGAACAATCTCCTAAAAATGAACGAGCGCCGTTGTTACGGTATCCTTACATGCCAAGCCTCGTGGGATTGTACCCACTGCAGCGCTCCTCGGCGTAAGGGCATAAAAAGCTAACCTGCGTTTAAATCTACAGACCTACTGTGTTCACGCTTCTACCGCACTTTCAATTCCTGCATCGGCACGAAGTTGTATGGCCTTATCAGCGGCCTCCCAGGTAAATTCTGGTTCATCCCGACCGAAGTGTCCATAGGCAGCAGTTTTGAGATAAATTGGACGTAACAAATTGAGAGAGTGAATAATCGCACGTGGGCGCAAATCAAAATTTCGCTCAATCAACTTGGCAATTTTGTCGTCGGAAATTTTCCCCGTACCAAAAGTTTCGACCATCAACGAAACAGGTCGTGCCACACCAATAGCATACGCTATTTGTACTTCGCACCTGCTGGCAATACCGGCAGCAACAACATTCTTAGCTACATAGCGTCCGGCATAAGCTGCTGAGCGGTCCACCTTAGAAGGATCCTTGCCAGAAAAAGCGCCGCCGCCATGATGCGCTGCGCCACCATACGTGTCTACGATGATCTTGCGGCCAGTTAGCCCACAGTCCCCCATCGGGCCACCAACTACAAAACGTCCAGTGGGGTTGACCAAGTAACGAGTATCAACACACAGCATAGCTTTAGGAATAACTGGTTTAATAATCTCTTCAATCACTGCTTCAGTTAGCGCTACGTGAGAAATATCAGGGTGATGTTGGGTAGAAATCACTACGGTTTCAACCCTATGCGGCTTACCATTCTTGTAACTCACTGATACCTGAGATTTGGCGTCGGGACGCAACCATGTTAAGCGCCCACTTCTTCTCAGTTCTGCCTGTCGCTCCATCAATCGATGAGCGTAGTAAATCGGCATCGGCATCAATTGCGGTGTCTCGTCACAAGCATAGCCGAACATCAACCCCTGATCACCCGCACCCTGATCCAATTCTTGTTCTTTGGTGCGATTGACTCCTTGAGCAATATCAGGCGATTGCTTATTGAATGCTGTAAGGACCGCACAAGTATTAGAATCAAATCCAATATCCGAACTAGTGTAACCAATACGCTTGATAGTTTCACGAGCAATTACATTGTAATCTACCATTGCATTTGTAGTAATTTCACCCGACATAACGATTAAACCGGTACTACATAGTGTTTCGCAGGCTACCCGTGCATTCGTATCCTGAGTTAAAATTGCATCTAGGACTGCATCAGAGATCTGATCTGACACTTTGTCAGGATGGCCCTCGGACACTGATTCGGAAGTAAAAAGATATTCGCTCATATTTTTAATAGGTTACGATCTTAAAAGACCTTATAGTGTACCAGATTATGCTCGCCTATAGAAGTCATAAAGAGAGACTGATAGTGCCTAAGACGAGGGGTGCTGGCTTCATAGTGATAATAAAGCAATACATATTGTATGATTGGTTGGGAACAACTCCGATGTAAATTAGGTTTACCGATGAAACTTAAGTTCACCAAAATGCATGGCTTGGGTAACGATTTCGTCCTCATTGATGGCGTGAATCAGTCTGTGCAACTCAGTCTGGACCAATTGCGCTTACTTGCTGATCGCCATTTTGGTGTCGGCTGCGACCAAATTCTGCTAATAGAAAAAGCTAACGGTAATGCTGATTTTCGATACCGCATTTTTAATGCTGATGGTAATGAGGTAGAACAATGTGGCAATGGTGCACGTTGTTTTGTTCGCTATGTACACGACCAAGGCATGACCCGGAAAAATGAAATCCGCGTGGAAACAATTGGTGGGCTCATTATCCCTAAATTGGAGAGTAATGGCGAAGTCACTGTCAACATGGGCGCTCCTAAATTTGAACCACAAGAAATCCCCTTTCTTGCTGAAAAACGCATGCTGACATACCCCCTGGATATAGATGATAAACGAGTAGAATTCAGTGTTCTCTCCATGGGAAACCCTCACGCAGTACAAATTGTTGAGGATGTAAATCTTGCGCCGGTATTAGTTGAGGGAGCCCTGATAGAATGCCACCCGCTCTTTCCCCAACACGTGAATGTCGGATATATGCAAGTGATAAACCGCAATCATATTAATCTTCGGGTATATGAACGCGGCACGGGTGAGACTCTTGCTTGCGGTACTGGTGCTTGTGCTGCTGTAGTAACAGGAATAACCCGCGGATTGTTAGATTCAAAGGTCAAAGTCAGCACTCCTGGGGGTAATTTGGTCGTTCGCTGGGAGGGTGAAAACCACCCGGTCTGGATGACCGGGCCTGCCATTGCTGTGTTCGATGGTGAAATTGAAATATAAAATTCAACCAAGGGAATAATATGAAATTCGGTTCAGAAGAAGTGGCTCAATACCTGAAACAACATCCAAAATTTTTTGACGAATATGCCGATATGTTAGCTGATATTTATGTTCCACACCCGCACGGTGGTAGAGCTATCCCCATCAGCGAGCGGCAAATTGTCACGTTACGAGACAAAAACCATGTCCTGCAGGATAAGTTACATGAGTTAATTAAATTTGGTGAAGAAAACGATACTATAAGTGAAAAAATGCACCGTTTAGTTATTGTACTTCTTACTTTTACCCATCTGAATGATTTTCTGCACGGACTTAATTCTAACCTACGCGATAACTTTTCTGTACCGCACGTGGTACTACGGCTGTGGAATATAATTGGAAGCGGTATTGAGCTGTCTGAATTTGTTACCGCCAACACTGATACTCAAGCCATCGCTAATAGCCTGTTACATCCATATTGTGGCCCCCAACTATCAGACGAAATCAAGGGTTGGTTTGGTGAAAGTGCCACTCACTTGCGCTCGTTTTCAATGATTCCCTTACGAACAAAACAAACTTTTGGCTTGTTGGTCCTTGGTAGCGAAGAAGCACAGCGATTTTACCCTGAGATGGGAACACTCTACTTGAAAAGACTTGGGGAACTCGTAAGTACTGCAATTACACGGTATGTTCTGATTGAAAGAGATGAAAAAAAAGAGTAGAAAAGCCCTAGAAATAAAGACAGATATGACATCTAGTAATAATTCGGCCGCACTTGTCGTTGCCTATATTTTTCATCTTGCTAATGAACGACGGCTATCGCCGCTGACTTGTGAAAGTTACTCGCGTGATATTTCTACTCTACTAAAACTTGCCGCAGAAACACCGTTTAACCAACTTCAAATCCATCACGTTCGTCGTTTTGTAGCTCGACTTCATAGTAAAGGACTTTCTGGAAGAAGTCTGGCGAGGATGCTTTCAGCATGGCGCGGCTTCTACAATTATCTAGCGCGGGATCATGGCTGCAAACACAATCCTTGTGCCGGACTACGCGCACCTAAATATCCAAAAACTTTACCTCATATACTCTCGCCCGATGAAGCGGCAAAACTCTTGGAATTTCCGGCTAAAGATTTAATGGCATTACGGGACAAAGCCATGTTTGAACTATTCTACTCCTCTGGCCTGCGTTTAACTGAACTTGTTAACCTTAAACCAGAAGATTTGAATTTTTCTGATGGCACTGTGCTCATTCTCGGAAAAGGCGATAAAACTCGCGTTGTACCGATTGGCAGTCAAGCTATTCGAGCACTGCGCGAATGGATAAAACTACGTGAGACGCTACTCAAACCTGGCGAAAAAGCACTGTTTCTTTCACGAAACGGAAAAGGGATCAGCTCCCGGTCAGTTAGCCAACGCTTAAAAATTCGTGCTTTACAGCAAGGTATAAATTTCAACGTCCACCCTCATGTACTACGACATTCATTCGCCTCCCACTTGCTACAATCTAGCGCAAACTTACGAGCAGTGCAGGAAATGCTGGGACACGCTAGCATCAGCACCACACAGACTTATACCCACCTTGATTTTCAGCATTTAGCAAAGGTCTATGATGTCACCCATCCACGGGCGAAAAAGAAGAGCTAAGACTAGGAGAAACACTTCTTCCCACGAATTGGCGTTATAATTTAATTTTTGTACAATCTCAAGCCAATTCAATGCATCAACTTCATGGGACCACTAT
Source organism: Nitrosospira sp. (assembly GCA_003230615.1). GTDB lineage: Bacteria > Pseudomonadota > Gammaproteobacteria > Burkholderiales > Nitrosomonadaceae > BJGV01. Next base: position 9,684 of record QIFK01000007.1, read on the forward strand.
ACTTTCGGCACGACGGGGCGGGCAAGTTGCACTTGGCGGTGACGGTCAGGTAACTCTGGGCGCTGTAGTAGCTAAGGCTAGTGCCCGCAAGGTACGCAGGCTCTATCATGAGAAGATTATTGCCGGCTTCGCTGGCGGTACCGCTGATGCTTTCACATTATTCGAGCGTTTTGAAGGTAAACTAGAAAAACATCAGGGGCATCTTATGCGCTCTGCGGTAGAGCTAGCAAAAGATTGGCGTACCGACCGTATTTTGCGTCGCCTAGAAGCGATGCTAATTGTGGCCGATAAAGAAACCACACTCGTCATCACTGGATCAGGCGATGTAATCGAACCAGAATTAGGACTTGCTGCTATCGGCAGCGGCGGCTCTTATGCTCATTCTGCTGCCCGTGCTCTTCTGGAAAACACCAATCTAACGTCACTAGAAATTGTCAAGAAGTCGCTCGCCATCGCCGGAGATATATGTATTTACACCAACCAAAACCACAGCATTGAAGTTCTTGAATAGCATGAAAGTTGAAAAATAAGTAGTAAACGAAAAATATAGAAAAAGGTTTATCTCCTTTAGCTAATTTTTGAGGAACAGAGAAATAAAGGGATGACGAACCCACCTGTATTTCCCCTACCCACAACACCTTTTATCTTATATTTATTGCACTTCTCCACTAATACTAGAATTTATGTCCCAAATGACCCCGCAGGAAATTGTACTTGAACTCGATAAACATATCATTGGTCAGGATGCCGCTAAACGTGCTGTCGCCATCGCACTTAGAAATCGTTGGCGTAGACAACAGGTAGCTGATCCCCTGCGACAGGAAATCACACCAAAAAATATTTTGATGATTGGGCCTACCGGCGTTGGCAAGACTGAAATAGCACGCCGCTTGGCCAAACTTGCTAATGCACCTTTCATTAAGGTTGAGGCTACCAAGTTCACAGAAGTGGGTTATGTTGGACGTGATGTAGATTCAATTATTCGCGATTTAGCGGAATCTGCTATCAAACAGTTGCGCGAACAAGAAGCTCGCAATATACGTCCGCGAGCTGAGGACCATGCGGAAGAGCGTATTCTTGACGTGTTGCTACCACCTGCACGGGACCTGACTTCTCAAACAGAAAGTGAAGAAAAAGAAAACGCCACCCGGCAGAAATTTCGAAAGAAGTTGCGTGAGGGCAAACTCAACGACAAAGAAATTGAAATCGAGGTTTCAGCAGCACACGCGCAAATGGAAATCTTTGCCCCTCCAGGGATGGAGGACCTTACTACACAAATTCAGGGCATGTTCCAAAATTTGGGAGGAGAAAGGAAAAAAACTCGTAAACTAAGAATCCGTGAGGCGATAAAACTCATCGCAGAGGAGGAAATTTCTAAACTGATTAATGATGAAGAGTTGAAGCTACAGGCAGTACACAATGTCGAACAGAATGGCATCGTGTTTCTGGATGAAATCGATAAAATTACTAGCCGCTCCGAAACATCAGGAAGCGATGTTTCGCGCCAAGGTGTACAGCGCGATTTATTGCCCTTAGTAGAAGGCACTACCATTTCTACCAAATACGGCATGATAAAAACTGATCATGTACTGTTCATCGCCAGCGGAGCATTTCACCTTTCCAAACCATCCGACCTGATTCCCGAATTGCAAGGGCGCTTTCCAATTCGTGTCGAGCTGTCCAGCCTCAATACTGGTGATTTTGTGCAAATTCTTACCAAC
>QIFK01000222.1 GCA_003230615.1 Nitrosospira sp.
TGAAACAGCAGCAATTTCAGAAAGAGCATAAATTGCGCCAGCAATTAAAGCACGATCAACAGCAACAGCAATAGCAACAACAACAGAAACTCTAATAATATTGGCGGGTTATCAGTTTCTGAATATACTTGCTTTAACCCTGCATAGACTCAATTTATTGCTCTGCACCAGATAGTTTGAAAAAATTCTGATAAAAGAAAACTGACATGTGTGGCAGATTTACGTTGAATGCGACACCCAGTGAGCTATGAGAGTTACTATTCCCCAGCATGTGCAGTAAGAAATAATGATTTCTCTAGCAAAGAAAAGAAATTTTGGTACTGTTTGGGGTCATCGATTGCGTGTATATCACTGATCCAGCCTGCGCCTCCCGCCCTTTTTACGTTCGCTTGGGCATTCGCTCGTACCAACATGCGATCTGTTCCCTTTTTCCTTACTGAGATCGTTATCCTGAACTTATCTAGGCCTTCTAGTTTCGTTCCACTTACAGCCCCTAACTCCAAATCAGCACGCTCGATCAAAAAGCCAAGGTCTTGAAGTGTTGAAATAGTTGCTCTGAGTACTTTTTCTTTGTCGTTTGTTTCAAAGGTGCGAGACTGGTAACTCCTTTTTTGAAGTTGGGTCTCATTGCCCATATCAAGGATATGGTTGTTATCAGTGGCGCATCCACTGAGTAGCAAGGTACATATTAGAAAGGCTGGGCAAAGAAGCTTCATATTTCTTGGGCCTCAAGAAAGACAGACTTTGAAAGTTTTTCAAAAAACCCTCGGTAGAGTTCGGGGTCACTAAGGGTTTTGCCAGAAGTGTTGTTATCCGTTCTCAGGGCAATGCTCTGAAAGGTAACCCTCACAAGATGACTATCATCTATTGTCTCGCCGTTACTATCCAAAACAGGACGAACCACAATCGCCACACGGGTTATTTGATCTTTTGTTACAGGGAGTACTAAAAGGAGCAACATAGAACTGAGATAATGGGTAAAGCTCGCCTCTAACCCTTCAGTATCTCGTTGTTTGCTTGCTATGATAGTACCAAGTTCAGTCTCTGAGTTTTCGAAATTAAATCCTAGATCCTGGAGTAAGTTTATACTTGCAGTAATCAAGTCTCTCTCAGAGATCCCGTCATAGCGCCTGGTTTCTATCTGTCTTTGTTCTAAGGACTGTGGTGTATTAACAGATGTATCGTTTTTCCTGTTTCTCAACTGCGTATTGTTTTGAGCCCATTCGTCATGGGGCATACCAACGCAGCCGGTTAAAAGAAGTACTATGAGAAATATGGATAGTTTCTTCATTTCAGAATTTTGGCAAGGTAGATATTAGAAAGGCTAAGAGATGAGATTTCATATCTCTTGGGCCTCAAGGAAGACAGACTTTGAAAGTTTTTCAAAAAAACCTTGGTAGGTTCCGAAGTCAACAGGTTTCACCAATATAGTTTTATCAAAGGTATCCCTGACAATGCTCTGGAAGGTTATCCTAACAAGATGACTATCATCTATTGTCTTGTCGTTACTATCAAAAACAGGACGAACCACAAGGGACGCACGGAATGTTTGATCTTTTTTTACAGGGAATATCATTGGAAACCACATCAGCAAAAGCCATGCGGTCATAAAGACCGAGCGTGCAATTTCTCCTTTGTCTGTAATATCTCGTTTCTTACTTGCTGTGATAACACCAAGATCAGTCTCAGAGTTTTCGATAATAAATCCTAGATCCTGGAGTACGTTTGTACTTGCAGTAAGCAAGTCGGTCTCAGAGATCCCGTCATAGCGCCTGGTTTCTATCTGTCTTTGTCCGGACCCACTTAAAAGAAATGATGGGTTACGGGTAGAGGGTGCAGACCAAAAACTTTCGGCTGGCATATTTCCAGTACTTAGCCAATCTTTCCACCATTTTTTCTGCCTTTCAGCTCCCGCAGCTTGTTGTGCGTTCCATGCCGCACGGTGTTGAATCCCTTCTTCAAAGGACATAGCAATGCAGCTGGTTAAATGCAGTACTATGAGAAATATGCATAGCGTCTTCATATCAGAATCTTGATGTGCGGTAAGAAAAGTCTCGAACTTTTCCTGCCTTGTCGAACTTAATGATCACAGTAAGAGTACGTTGACTTGTAGAGGCTGCTGCTGCTGAAGAATGAGCGCCAAGGATCAGAATGGTGCCGCCAACGCTGCTGGAGGATGCAGCACTATCAGTTGCAATTTTGTCGTATATCCAGATTTCTCTGCGCTCTTCATCAGTTGAAACAATGTTTGGCGAGCCAAGTACCCGAGCAACTTCAGTACCGCTCATGCCTACATGTATTTCCCTTTGAACATTACCGACAGTAATTCGATCTACGGAATCATCTTGGACACTTGCTTTATGTTGTGCGGCTGATTGACACCCAGATAGTAGGAAAGCCGACAAAAGTCCTAAGAGGATCCAGGTATTAGATTGTTTAAACATGTTCATTACCTCCAAAGTGATAGTCTCGAGGTCGACATTGAGAGTTTTGGTCGAGAGAGTGCTTCATATTGTGCATGGGTAGGTTTGGAACAAAAGAAGATCAGCGATTTCATAACCCACAATTTCGGCTGCTTCTCCGAGCGATACTGACTCATAATCTTCTGACCATATATAGGGATATTTTTCAGGGCCGGTTAATACTATTAGTGGTAGCGATATGTTCTCCCCATCTACAGGCAGACTAATATCACTATCAAGTACTCCCACGACCGTAACTTCAGAGTATTTGACGTAAATTCCCGAATCTAGAGATTTAGAGGTTTTAACAACAAAATCTCCTTCGCTCGGTTTATGTAGCCGTGGATGTCCCTTGTAATCAAGGGGATGGGAGCGTACCTGTATTAGGCTAAATTCTTCTTCGTTTTGAACATCGATAATAAACCCACCCCAGCGCACAACATCATTCTTGTGGCTGCTTGCTTCGCTATAGGAAACATTGACTACGCGCGTGTCCGTGAGCAATGGTGGTGTGCTTGTTTTTGGTGCACCTGAACGGGCATCAGCAGGATCTAATCTTGCTTCGCTACAGGAATTAGCTTCATGCGTGGTGGATAGCAGAGGCACAGTTGGCGTTGCACAGGCGTTTAACAACAAATAAGATAAGAATAAATATGGTTTCATCTTTCCTTCCAAATCTCAGTGATATTGGCTACCAAGATAGAGGAAAGGGGGTTACAAGTGACTTACAGGTGACTTACAGATGACTTACAATTTCACTTGGCTAGTTGACAAGATTAAGAGTAAATCTGTACTGTGGTTTCAGGCGTTAGTTTTTTGTTATTTACTAAAGGTTCGTGATGGCTCAATCTACGGTTAGCTTTGCTAAGATTAGTCAACCCCGCCTTCCAGAGATAGTTTCAAGACAGCGGCTGTATTCACTGTTGGATAATGGGAGAAAGGGTTCAATTGTTTGGGTAACTGGTCCACCCGGTGCTGGGAAAACAACACTGGTAGCAGATTATCTAGGCACTTTTGCCCTTGATTCCATTTGGTATCAATTGGATCAGGGCGATAACGATATTGCGACCTGTTTTTATTATATATCTCAGGCGCTTGGTAATACGGAGAGAGACTCTGAAAGATTATTGCCCTCCTTTGCACCTGAATATCACAGCGATTTACCGGCTTTTAGCCACAAGTTTTTTCGTGAGTTATTTGGCCAGCTCAGTACACCCTTTGCTGTTGTGTTCGATAACTATCATGATTTACCTACACAATCGAGTCTGCACGACGCTTTACGTAATGGTCTTGAGGAAATTCCAGAAGCGGGTTGCGTAATTTTCATTAGCCGTCTTGAACCCCCTTCATCCATGGCTCGTTTCCAGGCAAACGGTCAGCTAAAAGTAATTAGCTGGGATGAACTTAAACTTACCCGTGATGAGTCAGATGCCATCGTAAAACTACGTGGGCATCAGCTCTCGGATGCGGCGTTACAAAAGCTTTTTGAACGAACCCAGGGCTGGAGCGCAGGTTTGATATTAATGTTAGAAGCTATACGCAAAAAAGAAAGGGTAGTTGAAATTCCAGAGACATTTACACCCAAAGTGGTATTTGATTACTTAGCAGGAGAGCTTTTTAAGAATTATGATGAAAATAACCGCAATTTTCTTGTGCGTACTGCTTTCCTTCCACAAATAACCGCCAGCATGGCAGAAGATCTAATTGAGCGCGAGGATGCAGCTACTTTACTTGGTAATTTGCATGAACATGACTACCTTGTTAGTGCCACTGCTTCGGGTGCAGGTGAAGTTATTTATCAATATCACCCACTGTTACGAGAGTTTTTGCTAAATCAGGCTGCGCAGATTCTCACACCAGAAGAACGCTTACTCTTACAAACACGAGCTGCAGCACTACTGGAGCAAGCGGGGCAGATTGAAGACGCTATTCGGCTTCGCATCGAATCTCGAGATTGGTCCGAGCTGTCACGACTAATCAAGGCACATGCCGCTACCATCCTAGAACACGGACGCGGCGAAACACTAGAGCAATGGTTGGAAGAATTACCGGAGCCTGTATTAGTAAAGGATGCTTGGTTAATGCACTGGCTTGGTGCTTGTAAGTTAGCGCAGGCACCTCGTGAGAGCCGTCGATTATACGAACAGGCTTATCATCTATTCAAGCAACAGACAAAACTAGATTTGGAAGGATTATTCGAAAGTTGTGCCGGCATCTTTTATACAGTGCTGTATGATTTTGATGATCTGACGTTACTAGATCCGTGGATAGAAGAAGTAGAGCAATTACTTAAAGCCTATCCAAATTTTCCCACAAAAGAATATGGTGCGAGAACCACATACATTATGTATCTCGGGCTTGTTCTTCGCCAAACTTTTCATAAAGATATTGAAGTATGGGCTGAGCGAACTTATAACATAATGCGTGTTAGCAAGAATCAAACTGCCAGGATTCAAAGTGCGATTAATTTGGTATCAGGTATTGTCTGGACGGGTCGTTTTGCCCGGGCACTTGAAATTATCGAGACAATACGTGTGGAAACAAGCAAGCCCAATGTGTCACCTGTTACTTTGACTCAGCTACGCCATATGGAGTCCATGTATTACATGGTTGCCGGTGAATATGGCCCTTGTCTAGAAACAGTGAGAGATGGAATCAAGATCGCTAATTCCAGTGGCGTACATATCTGGACAAACAGTCTTCTGATCAACGGTGCAGGGGGGGCGTTGGGGGCGGGAGACCTGACCACTGCCCAAGAATTGCTCGATCAGCTAGATCGTCAAGCAATGAGTCGAAGAAACTTTGATTCCTGCATGTTCCACTATTTTTCTGCCTGGTTGGCTATGTTAAAAAATGATTTGCGTGATGCCTATAATCATCAACTTTCTGCATTGCGTGAAGCAACTGAAATGGGATTAGCTTTTGTTCAAGTTCTCTGCCAGCTTGGTTTAGCACAATTACTTTTTGCCTGTGGGGACGACCGTAAGGGAGGCTATCACTTGCGCCAGTTACGAGAGCGAGCCAAGAATATTAAAAATCACCTTCTCGAATTTATGTGTTTTCTGGTCTATGCCCAAATAGCATTGGATCATGGCCGCAAGGCTTCAGGTCTGAGATCACTAAAATATGCCCTTAGTGTTGGTCGTGAATACAACTTTGCACATACCATCTGGATAAAACCCGAAGATATGGCACATCTAATGGAGGTTGCATTAGAAAATGACATAGAGACAGACTATGCAAAGCGCTTAATTACTCAACGTAATCTGACCCCTTCAAAGTCATCGCTGCAAATTGATAACTGGCCCTGGCCATTTCGTATATTTACATTGGGACAATTTCTTCTGAAAAAAATTGATGAGCCAAATGAATTACGAAGTAAAGGTCAGGTTCGCCCTATCGAACTACTCAAAGTAATGATTGCATTTGGTGGCAAGAATGTAAGTGTTGAACGGATTACAGATGCAATGTGGCCACGCATAGAAGCAGACTATGCCCATCGATCCTTAAATACAACTTTACACCGCTTACGAAAATTACTAGGTATTGAACAAGCCGTATCACTAAACGCCGGAAAGTTGAGTCTTAACGAAAACTATTTTTGGTTGGATACATGGGTGTTTGACCAAGGAATAGATAAACTAACTCACACTTTGAAAGATCCCCAGAAATTGTCTGAAGAAAATAGTGTGATGACATTAGCAGAAAAAATACTACTCATGTACCACGGTCCTTTCCTTGTTGATGAAGCTGAGTCCTGGACTATTGCTGCTAGGGAGCACTGGAAAAATAAATTTATCCGTTTTGTGGGCGAAATTACAGAGTATTTGAAGGGCAAAAATCGAATGGAGGATGCGGTTGGGTTTTTGCACCGAGCATTGGAAGCCGATGAATTGGCAGAAGGCTTGTACCGTCAGTTGATGATTTGCTATGAAGAGCTAGATCGTAAAGCTGAGGCACTCGAAGTTTATAACCGATGTCGTAAGACATTAGTAGCTCGTCTTGATGTAGAACCAGCTCCTGAGACCATACGAATTTACGAAAATCTGATGAAGGGTTCATAGTAGTTTTTCAAGGCTACACCTTATTTCAGTGCGAAATAATCCACGCCTTTAGTACTACTACTTATTCGGAGGTTTCTATTTACGAAGTAGTGCCGAAGACTCGGTCAACAAACGGAAAGACCAACGAAAAGCTACAGTTTGGTCTGAGATGGTGGGCTTTGTGGGGTTTTGAAATCGAATTATGCCACGGCATGCGTCGCAGAAAATGTGGTTGGTGCACTGATCGGTGTACTGCTTTGGAAAAACACAGATATGTCAAAATTACACAGCAAGACCAAACGCAGCCGTATATCCCCGTGAGGTAGAATATCACAGCGATCAGCGGGCTTGATGCCAACAAACCACCGATGACCGATGGGCCAAACCAATGATCGTCGTCACCGACTTTGTGGTGAAGCAAATGCTCGCGCCGCCATTTATTGTTGCCAAAAACTCGTCCATGAAGCACGAACCGATGAATAAGGTATTCGCCGAACACAATGTAAAGAAAGGCGGCTGAAGCCGACAAAACAGCACCCATCTCACTCGATCCCCATAAAGCATCGACCACACGTGTGTCCGCCAACGAAGACATGCTTATGCCAGCACCCAACAACAAACAAGATAAGAATAAATACGGTTTCATCTTTCCCTCCAAATCTCAGTGATATTGGCTACCAAGATAGCGGAAGGGGAGTTACAAGCGAGTTACGGGTGACTTACAGATTACATACAACTTCACCAGGCAGATGATTTTCTGAACGTCCGCTTCATGCCAAAACGGACAGTGTCGTCTATAGCAGTCCAATAACATCCAAAAAATCTGCTGGTATATGTTGGTATCTTGAAAATGAATTAAATCTAGATCAGTCTGTGGTATGGGTTACAGGCTACAATTCGATTTCCGCCGCCTTCACAAAACTGAGATGCCGAGCTGATGCCTCGAATGCACGCAATGAATTCAGTGGATAAATAAGCCTAGTCATCTATAGTAATATTTGTATGTCTAGCATGAGAAAATTCCTTGTTTACAATGCTAATAGTAACAATCAGTTCTTGACGAGGTGATGATAACACCCCGTTGAGTTGCCAGAAGCTTCACTTTTGTAGCTAGCTGAGTTTTTACGTTGATTATCTTCTTTGAGTCAAAAGCGAACATTCATATTTGCCCGTGCTGATTGTATCAGAGTGTGATCGGATTCTGGGTCGTTAGGGTTGCAGAGTTTGCGATACTAAAGGCGACATCGCATTAAAGAGTCCCGACAATTCCTCCAGCGTGATATTTTATTTTGTTGAAATGCATAATAATTGTCATAGCCCTAGCTTTTTTACCATTCACCTAGTTGTATTTTTTTGCTAACATCTAACAAATCACTACGTTAGCAGGTCAAATACTTTGCTAGTCTTGTCAACTATATGATATTTGATGGATACTTTATTAAATTAATTGGTGATTCAACGATACTATCGAAACAAAATAGTTGTATCGTAGTTTGAATTATTTGGGAAGTTATGCAAACTCAACTTATTAAAGCAATCGAATTCGAATACCCACAAATGAATAAGGGCATAAGTTGCACCGCCAAAGCATGGGCACGCGTGCCAGCTTCGCTGTCACAGGAAGAAAGAGCTACTCTTAAGGAGCGTATCAAACGCTTGTTAAAGGAAAAGCAAGCAGTGCTAGTGGCGCACTATTATGTGGACCCTGATTTGCAGGATCTAGCGGAAGAAACTGGTGGTTGCGTGTCGGATTCACTCGAGATGGCTCGCTTTGGACGTGATCATCCAGCCCAAAAGCTGGTGGTGGCAGGTGTGAAATTTATGGGTGAGACAGCTAAGATATTAAGCCCTGAAAAATGTGTCTTAATGCCAGACCTTGATGCAACCTGCTCGCTTGATCTAGGTTGCCCTGTTGATGAGTTCACCGCATTTTGCGATACGCACCCAGATCGAACGGTGGTCGTGTATGCTAACACTAGTGCTGCGATAAAAGCACGCGCCGATTGGATGGTGACATCATCGATTGCCCTGCAGATCGTTGCGCACCTTCATGCGCATGGTGAAAAAATCTTATGGGCGCCGGACAAGTATCTAGGTAGTTATATTCAGAAACACACCGGTGCGGACATGTTGTTGTGGCAGGGTTCCTGTCTTGTGCACGAAGAATTCAAAGCGACAGAGTTAGAGCTATTAAAATGCAAAAATCCTCATGCTGTAGTACTGGTACATCCGGAATCTCCAGAAGAAGTGATTGCGTTAGCTGATGTAGTCGGCTCAACTTCGCAATTGATTTTTGCAGCACAATCACTTGACGCCAAGAAATTTATTGTCGCGACCGACAAAGGCATATTGCACAAAATGAAAAAAATGGCGCCTGGAAAGTGTTTCATCGAAGCTCCTACCGCGGGAGAAAGTGCAACTTGCAAGAGCTGTGCACAGTGCCCATGGATGGCAATGAATGGCCTACAAAATCTGGCAGATATATTAGAGTCTGGTCGCAATGAAATTCATGTTGACGCTGATCTCAGCCACCAAGCTTTTGCTTGCATTGAGCGTATGCTTGACTTTGTAACACAACAAAAGACCGGAAGTTACACAAGAAATGATCTAATACAGGAACAAAGATTATTTGCGGGGATAGGCCCAGCATAAATGATTAAGAAATAGCTTACCTGATAGCAAATCATTACTTTTAACTTCATATTTGAACAAATTTAAGTTGCTATTTCTGAAACTCAAAGCATCAGGAAAACCAATTTAGTATAGTGCCAGAGGATCACAGCAGATTAGGACTTAATAAGTGATGAATCACGAAAAAATCACAGTTCTAATTACGTTGTTCAACGCAGAGTTGGCTAAGATGTCGGAAAAAGGTTTTCTTTACCCTTGTTGGCTGCTGGATTGAGTCCGTGTAATAAAGACCTTATCAGTGTGTTATGTTATTCAGTAAGCATCCAATACGATTTTTTCAAATGCTCCCACCCACAACTCTAGCGCAAGCATCGCTTAACTCAAACGTTGATTCTGTGAACAACTGCTTTGTGCAAAAGCGGACAGTCCCGTCTATAGTAGTTCGATAGCATCCAATGAATTTGATTGTATATTTTTTGGTATCTTGAAAATGAATAAAACCTAGATCAGCTCGCGGTGGGGGGCTATAAGCTACTATTCGATTCCAGCCGCCAAATGAGTAATCTCCTTGGGTAAATTACTATCAGGTTTTTTCTAGAAACGTTTTCCACCGAAATTTAGTAACGCCCTAATTTGATTGAGGCCCATCTACATATTCGAAGAGAATGTCTTTAGCTAGACCAGAACTACTATCCTTAACAGTTTTTCGAGTGATATTTGGACTGTCAGAACTAGCTCGGAATATCTCTTCCCCAGTCATCCCTAGTTTTGCTATCAAGTACAGTGTCGTATGAGGATTATGATTCGGCTTGTAAAGCTTCTCGCCTTGAAGAAATTTTTCGAGACGCCTTCGTTTCGAGATTCGGCCACCGAAATAGTAAACGGTCGCTATAATGATAAAGATTGCCGTTAGAATAGAGGCTATGTTCGCTAGTGACGATAGATTATCCATCGCTATTATTACATGTATCTAACTAATCCTAATAATCTACCACAATTGGTAGCGTTCTAATTTGCCTGCAATGGTTTGCTCTTTTTCTTCAGCTTGATGAAATACCAAAGTCCATCATATTCTACGCGCTCTCGACCCTGATATCTTAACGTTTGAAAAAACGGTGGTTGCTGCCATCCGCCGATGTCTGGCTTGACCAAAAACATATGATCTCATTTAGGCTTTCGATACAATCCTTTGACAGCCAATCAATTAGGGGTTTTGTTGGGGGGTGTCTCAAGGATATTAGACCAGCTATTTATATCTAATATTATGATTAGTAAGATAATAATAGGCTTTGGTTCGATTCCCGTCGCCATGATTGAGCGCCCGCTTTGTGCCAAAAGCGGATTTTCACATACACGCAAAAAAATCCATCACTGGGCCGAGCTATATTTAATTATTACAGAAAACGTAATGATCATAAGCTAGCTGTATTTATATTTGATCATCCCTTAGTTGCCGTTGGTTGCGGAGCAACTGGTATCCAGTCATTGAGACACTTTTTGACATATGGATAATAGCCTTCCGGGTTGCCGCACCAGTGCCATTCGTCCCAATCATGCCAATCGTTAACCTGTGTTTCTGTTGCTACCGAGTTGTTATCTTGTTGAGTGTGTACTAATGGAGGATATCCACCACCATAGCCAAGGCCATAAACACCATAATAGGGTGAATAATATCTACCATCATAAGGCGAATATCTGTCATACCTTAAACCTAATGCCCGCCTAAGGCTATATTCACCATAGTGGTATCCTCCAAAATGGTGCTGTCTTCCGTAGTAATGGTATCCTCCAAAATGGTTCTCTCCATAGTAGTGGTGTCTATCCCCAAAGTAGTGTCCTCCGCCATATCCGCCACATGCCCATATTGAACCGCTTGTAATTGACCCAAACAGTATGGTGATAAGGCACAATAATTTGATTGCTTTCAAATAAGCCTCCACTGGGGTATCAAAACCGATTCCGCATTCAAATTAATTGTACACAACACAAATTAAAATTGCTCACTTATATTTAGTTTGTGCCAAAAGCAGACGTTCACCGTTTTTTCTGGTAAAACTTTTTCGCCAAAATTGGGGAAAGGAAAGAGAGGTAGGTACTACATTGATGGGAGGGTAGGGTTTGTTACAGACTAGGTGTACACCCTGATCTGATATTATCATGGGACACTGGTTGGACATTCAGAGATATATAACTAGCAAGAATGATGGTAATAAGTCACAATTATGAAAGCTTCAAATATGATTAGTATGGTAATAAATCACAATTAAGAAGCTCTAAGCATGATAAATCTGTTGGTACATTTGTTGGTATATTGAAAATAGAAAAAATGTAGATCAGCCTGTGGTAAGAGTTATAGGCTACAATTCGCTTTCCGCCGCCCTGTCTAAGGAAGTTCATCAAATAGTACAGCAAAGCTTGTGGCTGTCATTTGGATAATTGGTTGGAGCGTGATGGCATTTAGTAAATTAGTTCTTAATACCCAAGTCCCTTGTTAGAAATGGCAGAGTATTATCAGTGTAATGTTATTTGAAAGGATTGATATTTCCTAAAATCCAAGTCGCCACAAAAAATACTATTAATGGAATTATTAGACCAAATGCCAAGACATAAAAAATTTGTTTAATCATACTTATTCCAATCAATTCTTTGTCAGTTTTGTTCGATAACTAGCGTAGTCAAAGGAGCATCTTCGAGTCGTGAAGACTTAACGATTTCCACTGTGAGATTGGCGTCTCTTTAGAAGCTGTCTTTGTTGGAATTAGCTGAGCTGTTATCTTGTAAAAATCTGTTGGATTCTCTCTCGCGCAAGCTATAAAGGGTGCATTATCGCCAATGTCTTCATAAACAAATCTTATTGCATCCTTGAATGCAGTAGTAATTTTATTTGGTGTGCCAATCTGTCTACCGCCAGTTTTGTGTCCACGCATTGTCTTTACCCTCTTATCTTCTATATACGCTTATTATAGACTGGCAGATAAGAAAGTGGGTGTTTGTCAACGTCGGTTTTGTGCCAAAAGTGGACATTAAGGACATGCACTCTCTACACTAGTCCGTGCTTAAATTTTGTTGTGGCTATAAAAGTTTACGACTTCATATTTTCCTAATACAAGGAGCAATATACTTATGCTGGTTTTTAGTATGAAAAAGCTCATTCTCGATTCACCCTTGAGGAAAACAAGCTGGCAGAGATAATCAAAGTACCGCCCATCCATTCCCTGAGAGTCATGGTTTCATTTGTCAGGAAGTACGCTGCAACCGCTGCCACTACTAATTCGAACAATAAAATCACGATGGCCTGATTAGCAGGAACGTGGGTCAGGCCATATTGCATGACTAAACTCAGGACAAAAACAATTAACCCCGTTCCCAATAACAGCAACCATGAATCCAAGTAAATGTCAGTCAATGTAGATGGCGGGGACAGAAACAAGCTGTAACTCAGTCCTACTAAAACCACCCCCAACCATACCGCCAGAGATTTCAACTGAATGCTATGGCCTTGATCTTTGCGAATCAACACATTCGATAGTGCAAACGCAACTCCACCTACTAAGCCCATCCAGTCGCCATAGGAAGAGGGTAAAGGAAAATTACTGCCAGGCTGCCACAACATGGTTGCTGCACCGGTTAAGGATATAAACAATACCCAATATCCATGCAGGCTTAGTTTCTCTTGCAGTAGCAAACGCGAAAATAAAATAGTCCACAGCGGCGCAAGATAAAATAACAGTAGTACTCGCATTACTACACCGTGAATTACACCGAGTATATAGGCCATACTGGTGCAACCAACTAATAAGCCGATCCAGAACAGTAAGTATGGTTTGTCTCTGAATAGGTGCGGTGTCCGCAAACTTCGCCAAAATAGTGCTAGCCCGAGTAATAAAGCAATAAAATAAGTGATCGTCGCAGCGGCTGGTCCGTTTATCTCGGCTTGCTCTAGCAGTCGATAGGGATACCACAGTAATCCCCAAATGACAGCGCCAATGAGCAAGGCCACTCTTGGAGAAGCGCTCTTCTGTACGGTTAACAACTCATACCCCTTTATAACTAGCCACAACGAACATCTGCTTTGTGCCAAAAATGGACATTCAGTCAGGTACTGGTAATCCACCCCATGCACGTAATACCTGGCTTAGTCAAGGAGGGTCGGTTAGCCTTAGCGGATGGATACCCATAACTGTTATGACTCAAGCACAGATACAGGCAGCAGGCCTTAGAAACAAACGACTTTGGCAACGATTTGGAGAGAATTAGATATAGGTTTACTTTGATTCGTTTATCCAAAAGCTTTTTTTATGTCTTCAAACTTGGCCGTGATAGCGTGGACATTAGTGTAGCCCATTTCTTGTAGCGTTAAAGCTGCTAGTGATGCGCGACCACCACCGCCACAGTGGATCAATATCAACGTGCCCGGATCAGAACAGAGTTTCGGTACTTTCATTTCGATTAAACCGCGAGAGATATTTATGGAGCCTGCGAGTTTGGAATTGGCCGCACTTTCGGCCTCCCGCACATCGATAATAACGGCATTTTTAGAATTCTCATATAATGCCTTGGCGGATGGTACACCAAGGCAATTAATCCGTGTTTGAGCTTCAGCTATCAATTCGCTGGCGGTTTTTATCATAATAATTCCTCTGTAAATTCAGATTGCGGTATCTTATACTTGCTTTTCAGCACATTTTTTATCGATTTTAACAAAATAAAGCCCAAGCTAGTGATCTGACTACTTTTTTAGTACCAAGTTAACTGAGATATTTTGGATCTATTTAACTTGAAGAGTAGGCAAATATACCGAAGAAAAATTATATGTCGGAACAGATTGTCACGAAGCTTAAACAAATTGAAGTATTGATGCGCAGGTTGAACAGATTTTACTTCTGGAAAAATTTTTCCGCCAAAATTGGGGAAAGGTAAGAGGGGTGGGTACTACATTGATGGGGGAGGGGTCTATTCTAGACTAGGCGTACCCTCTAATCTGATATTGTCATGGGATACTGGTTAGATACTCACCTTGTAAGTGACTATCACGGCTTTAGCCACTTTCCATCTGGTAGGGAGTATGCTATTTTGGGATGGAGTAGCCAGATTACATAAGCAGGCGCTTGCACACAGGAGAAGGCTATATGGAAGATATTATGTCTATCAAGGGCAGTAAAATAACAGACGTTAAGGTGACCAAAGGCTTAAATGAAAAAAAGAATCTTTCGACTGTTTACAGCTTACGCTGGATGATGGACGTAGGGTAGAGTTTTCCTCTACAGACGCTGCACAGGATTCAACTTCTTGTCATTGGCACATCCACAGTGTGGATTACTCCATAAAATGAAAGCCCAGCTATTTGAAGATTCGAGAACCTGTCAAAATTAAAGTGGATGTGCGTAGGTACTTCTTTGATAAGGGGTGGCTTAATCCAATACTAGGTGTACCCCCCTAGGGTTATTAAAAATCCACTCCACTTTCAAATTAATTGTACACAACTTAACTTAAAGTTGTTCATTTATTGGGGAAGTTTATTTTCCTTCATTTATATTTAGTTTGTGCCATAAGCGGACGGTTGCGTCTATAGCAATCCAATAGTATCCAACCAAATCCAATGAATTTGTTGGTAAATTTGTTAGTATCTTGAAAATGAATAAAATCTAGATCAGCTTGTGGTAAGGATTACAGGCTTCAATTCGATTCCCGCCGCCGATTTTAGAAAAGATCGAGCGCTTGTATTTATATCTCCACTCCTAGCCTAACTTGCATCGCACCAAGATTACTTTGTGCTGCCGAATGTCCTTGCTCTGCAGCTAGGCGATACCATTTCGCTGCTTCCTGATAATCTCGGATTACGCCTTTTCCCATGTAAAACATCCAACCAAGATTATTTTGTGCTACCGAATGTCCTTGCTCTGCAGCTAGGCTATACCATTTCGTTGCTTCCTGATAATCTTGGGCTACGCCTTTGCCTATGTCAAACATCCAACCAAGATTATTTTGTGCTACTGCATGTCCTTGCTTCGCAGCTAGGTAATACCATTTCGCTGCTTCCGGATAATCTTGGGCTACACCTTTACCCATGTGATAGATAAAACCAAGTTGATATTGTGCATCTGCAATTCCCTGAGAGGCTAAGGGGCTGAGTAATTGTAGGACTCGAGCATAGTTACCTTTATTATATGCTTCTACTACATCTTCAAGGCCATTTGCTCTGGCAACACCACTACATAGCGACAATATGGTAGCAATAAATAAAGCCCATTTTTTCATTTTAGCTTCTCCTAACCAATGAATAGTTAGATTCATATCTGTATAACGGATAACTAAGGAGAAGCTGAAGGTTAGAACTTGTATCTGGACTTTTGACTTGAGTCGAAAGCAGCCATTTGTGACAGGCTACTTTTCCTAAAAAAGTACGCACGCACTTAGTTTCCAACGTAGTCTAATAACAGCGAATCATTCAGGGGATATTATTGAGGCGCGTTTCTAAGAAATCGGGTTGTCTATGTCTTATACAATATATTGATTAGTTATCAATAATTAGGTTCTGGTTTGATTTCCGCTGCCCCTTGCAGATTCAATATTACTTCTCAAACGATCTAGGATTCTGGCTAGCTCATCACCTATTACTCATTTCTCTGGATTCTCTAATTTCTTTATTTTCATATGTACTCTGGAGTTCGAATCTTCCCTAACTTTACCTTCATCTATTTTCGGCTCGCTACGAGGATCGCTATAGGATATGGCTTTATTGGATGAGGCCTTTCTAAACAGAGGAAGAATGAAATGGCTGAAAAGGATGATGGGCCAGATTATAGCCACGACGAGGGCAACAAAGTATTCGAACTTCTGCCCCTGTTTTGAAATGTCAAAAGTCTTGACTAGGTATATACAGGTACCGAAGTATCCGACTAGGTATAATCCTAGCCCGTACCAACAAAGTGAAAAATTGTCCATAGTTGCTGATACCTTCCCATTCTTTTTCTGGGTTAATGGATGTGCAAAAAAATTAATTCATACAAACATTACCGATTCCCACCGCTGTTTAGAAAAACTTGAATGTCTGCTTTGTGCCAAAAGTAGACGTTCAAAAGAGCGTTAATGATTAACTTTTACAAGCTTTCGTAACATCTACAAATTTATTCCTCATATCCAATAATTGCCAATGATTGGTGTGTTGAAGCATAAAAAAGAATAGCCCACATAATTCCATTTGCGACAGAAATCCCTCACCGTAACCTCCATCTTTTCTGTAACGCTTTCAATATCATGCTTATCCCATGCGGCCGAATATTCCTCTAGTTCTTTAATTTCAACAGATCATCCTTCAATTTTCATAACAGCTAATTAACTACGATGGTGGTTTCTTTTGACATTACCGGAGGGTCATGTGGAATGTGATTTTTATCGCCCATGATTAACTGCAATGTGCGTTTCCCGGATGATAGCTCGACTGTAGCTTCCGTTTGTCCGCCACCAAAATGTTTATGATTAGCATCAACAGGCAGCGACTTATCAAGTGCTGGACCATCCGTTACATCAATGAGTAAGTGGTGATGCCCTGTATTAGGCTTATCAATCCCGGCTGGCGCAACTCCCATTCCTTTTAAACCGAATTTTACTGTCACCGGGCTATTCACCACCTCTCCTTCTACGGGCGATATGATATATACCTGTGCGCCTTCGGGCGAAGCGGTGCGTGCTAAAGCTGAGCCTGCAACTATGAAAAAACCTGATATAGCTATTATGATTATAGATTTTACTGACATGATTCACCTCCTGATTTCGTTAGTGTCTATAAGTTCTTTATACTGAATTTAATCCCGTCGAAAATCCGCATTCACGGTTTTTACGAGCATCGACCTGGAGTAAATAGCGGTTGCTCCTGTCAAATGTAGCACATCGATCCGGGGTCTGCTGCGTGCCAGAAGCGGGCATTCAATTACCACATGCTCACCACTAAATTAAAATAAACGGTTAATCCTAACCCTCCATAATATTCGCTTCGATAATATTCTCTGCGAAGTTTTGATAGGCTCCTTCGATTTGCTTGGCCATCTTATCTGGGAATACATGAAAATCTCCACTATGAAGAGCAGCTACAATACCGTTTGCTACAATGCTTGGCGGTTCTGCCATTTCCATCATTCCTGAAGCAGCGATCATATCCGTTGCGATAGGACCAGGGTGAACACTTATTACTACAGTACCTTGTTCACTTAATTGATCACGCAATGCTTGAGTGATTGAATACGCTGCGGCTTTTGATGCAGAGTAGGTAGCTATTGGAACGAAACTTTTAATCGATGCCACAGAATTAAGTTGAATGAATGCGCCGCCGCTATTAGTTTTCAGAATTGGTGCAAAGGCTTGCACCATCCGAATAAGGCCTCCAACATTTATGTCCATTTCAAAATTTAACGAATTTAGCGCATCTTTATCCAAAGGTGTAGAACGCTGATTCACTCCAGCATTGTTTACCACCACCTCGACATCTTTGGTTTGTTGCGCTGCAGCTGTTATGGTCTCTGGCTTTGCTAAATCAATATAAATAGCTTCCACTCGTTCACCATATTGCTCAACTAGTGATGCAGCCGAATCCAGATTTCTCACTGCGGCATACACTTTCTTAGCTCCTTTTTCTAAAAAAGTTTTTACGATCACTTTTCCAATGCCTCGGTTAGCACCTGTTACAAGTGCTGTTTTATTTTTAATGTCATATTTAACATTCATTTACCTTTCCTTTAAGCTAAAAAA
Source organism: Nitrosospira sp. (assembly GCA_003230615.1). Lineage (GTDB taxonomy): Bacteria > Pseudomonadota > Gammaproteobacteria > Burkholderiales > Nitrosomonadaceae > BJGV01. The sequence continues at coordinate 17,882 of QIFK01000222.1, forward strand.
ACTTAAATAAATTAACGCACAACATTATTAGGCTACGTCCTAATGATGGTGGTGTCACTAGGTATTTCAGCTTTCCATTTGATTTTGGCCGCCTATTTTGCGAAAGATTGAGTGTCTGTTTTGTGCCAAAAACGGACGGTCGCGTCTATAGCAGTCCAATAGCATCTAATGAATTCGATGGTATCCTGAAAATGAATAAAATTTAGATCAGCCTGCGGTAGGGATTGCAGGCTACAATTCGATTCCCGCCGCCAAATAGATAATTGACAAATTATGCTCTAATTCTTCATATAATATTATATTAGCTTTTGTTGTAGGAGTAGTTAATATGGATAAAACTTCGATGATCTTAGCCCAAGAAGCACTCAAAATCCTATACGAGGGGAACCATCGATTTGTGTCTGGTGTTTCCTGCTTGAGTACATTGACGAACCAGGCTCGGCGCCGTGAGTTAGCGGTAGTTCAGGAACCATTCGCTATCATTCTTGGATGTTCAGATTCGAGAGTACCGGTGGAAATTGTTTTTGATCAAGGTCTCGGTGACCTGTGTGTTATCCGTGTTGCTGGAAACATTGTTGCCCATCACAAATCGGCAGCGTCGAGTTTGCCGCGGAGCAGTTCGGTACACGACTTGTCGTGGTAATGGGTCACTCAAAGTGTGGGGCTATTTTGGCCACATTAGAAGAACTTGGACGCTCGTCAGAAGAACAGTCACAGAATCTTCGTTCGATCGTTGACCGTATCCGTCCATCCGTGGAGACGTTACCAGGGGTAGAACTTGGACATCACTCGGACTCTCT
>QIFK01000038.1 GCA_003230615.1 Nitrosospira sp.
ACCATCATCATATTTTAGGATCGTCACATAACCCTGAGAATCTCCCACCACTACCTGGGAACCATAAACAAAAGGCGCAGACAATTTATTGGCAAGGACTTTATCGTCGCCGCTACCAAATTTCCTAACTATGAACTGTCCCAAAAAACCACCTTCTTCCATTCGTATATCGGGTCTATCACTCTGCTCCCAATCGTCTTCTTCATTATCATTGGACTCTGAACCTAAACCTAAGAAATCCCACATACCAGAATCCTTTTTGCTACCTTTAGTGGCTGTCCCACTATACTGCTTCTGCTCCTGCTCATACGTAACCCGTGCTTGGTCACCTGCGCCAGTCCAAGCAAAATTGGCAAACTTTTTAACTTCTCTTTTAGGTATCTTTTTCTTCCACATGATGGTCCCGTTATTTTTATTGTAAGCCACCACCGAGCCATCATCCTCACTCACATAAACATATTTATTATCCATAGCTAGACCGGCGCTACTAGAAGTATCTCGCGTCCAAATTTGATTGCCACTAGTAATTTCAAAGCAGGTAACTCGTCCCTTATAGGCTACAGCACATATCTGTTTTTCATCTGCTACTGGAAGGCTGGTGATATCCGTGATTCGCTCCAGTTCTGTCACACCACGTGCTTTCGATACGGCAACTTCCCAGGCTACCTTGCCATTGGACAATTGTATCGCTGCGAGCTTTCCACCAGCAAACCCGGCAAATACCGCGCCTCCCTTGACCAACACTCCAGCAAAACTTCGTACAGTTAGCGAAGGCTTAGAGCTTTGATACACCCATTTACGTTTGCCATTGACTGCGTCCAAGCCAAAAATTCTACCCTCTCCGGTGCGAACTACCACCACACCATCGTCTACTTGTGGCGGGCTCAGTATCTCGCTGGTTACCTGTGATCGCCACAGAAGATTACTCTGATCATCAAATGCTAGAACTTCACCCTTGAAAGTACCTACTAGAACCATTTCGTCATTCACTCCTACTCCACCAGACAACATACTATAAGTATTAATACTCCACACTTCGCTGCCTGTAGCAGAATCAAAACGTGTAAGTTGCCCACTCGCAGAAGCCGCGTACACAGCATCATTATGAAATCCCGGTACCAGCGCCGTTGTTCCCGTTACACTTGTTCCTATTTTGAAGGAAAGGCTGACTAAATCATCTACTGCATCCCGCGCTGAAAACTCATCATAATCTGCATCACCAACGTTGTTCTCCCACAATGGGGACACACTAGTAATTGTCTCTGGTTCTGAAACTTCATCCTTCTTGGTATTTATATCTTTGCTGCCAGACTGGGCATCTTGCACTAAATCAGTCGTGAGATCCTCAATGCTGGATTCAGTGGCCGCCTCTGAATCAGCCTTAAGATCGTCATTAACCACATCACTATTGGATTGAGTGACCGGCTCTGAATCAGCCTTAAGATCGCTGCTAAACAAATCGCTAGTGCTCGCACATCCGACAAACATGAGCAGCAAGGGCAGCAAGAAAACGTGCCGAGGAACAACACATACAACATTCAATATAATTTTGTTTATAGACATTACTTCGTTTCTATTAATGCATCAAGTTTCATTTGAACAATTTTATAGTGAGTACCATTTCTATCAATTTTGTCCATCGCCATTTTATAGGCAACGCGTGCCTCTGAAATGTTTCTCTTAGCGACAAGGACGTCACCTTTTAGATCCCCATAGAGACCAGCAAAGAATTCACTGTGTTTGCTCTCTAGTAACTTCAGTGCTTCGTCGTATTTTTTCTCATCCAACATCAAGCCCGCTAACCTAAGCCGAGCAACATCCTTTAATTCAGCTTCATCACTATTGACCAGCAACCACTGAAACTGGTTCCTGGCATTTTGCACATCATTCGCATCTAAACTCGCCCGCGCAGAAATTAGCGCGGCACGCGATGCAAAGCCGCTACTGGGAAAACCCTCCATTAGTAAACGAGCAGCATCTCCTATTTTCTTGGCGTCCTTACCTACCCCAATTTCCTGTAAAGAAACAAATAACTCTGCTGCTTGATCAGTCTGTTGTTTCTGGTAGTACTTCCATGCCTGAGTACCAAAAATACCAGCGATGAAAGTTGCCACAATTATGATTGCCAGTGTGCCATATACTTCCCACCAGGATTTCAGCCCATCTATTTTTTCCTGTTCTTCCAGATCATATGTTGCCATCTTCTTTCCTAACTAGATTGAAATACATTTCTGACTCCAATTCCTTGAATTAGCCCCACTGCTTCTGTCAATCCTATTTTCACTTGTTCTACCTCTTCACGCAGAGATTTAACACTTATTACTCCAGCTTTTACCTCATCATCTCCAATAATGACAGCAAAACGTGCTCCGCTAACATCGGCTTTCCTCATCTGTACCTTAAAACCACCACCACCACAATGTAGGATGACGTTGATTCCCTGATCACGTAAGTAACCTACGGTTTTCCAGGTAAGTCCTTCTGTAGATTCACCCTGATGTATCACGTAGACATCCGGAGCAGGATTTGGTATTTCCCTACCGCATTCTACTACCAGTGCTAATAAACGTTCTACACCCATTGCAAAACCACAGGCTGGTGTTGGCTTACCACCAATCTGCTCTACCAATCCATCATAACGACCACCAGCGCATACCGTACCTTGCGCACCGAGCTTGTTGGTGACCCACTCAAATACAGTGCGGTTATAGTAATCCAAACCTCTTACCAACCGTGGATTAATTTCAAAGCTAATTCCCTGATCAAGTAGCATTTGCTGCAATTTCTCAAAATGTTTAAGTGAATCCTCATCCATGTTTTCTAACAATCCAGGGGCATCACCAATGATTTTCTGCATTTCAGGATTTTTGCTATCGAGTACTCGTAATGGGTTACTATAGAGCCGCTTGCGCGCATCTTCATCGAGCTTATCCAAGTGTCTCTCTAGATATCCGATCAATCTAGACCTGTGCAAAGTACGCGATTCAACACTACCAAGTGTACTAATTTCTAGACGCACATTAGAAATACCCAACTTTTTCCACAATCCTGCGCACATGACAATTAACTCGACATCAACATCTGGCCCGGAATACCCTAACGCCTCAACACCCACCTGATGAAATTGGCGATATCGCCCCTTCTGCGGACGCTCATGTCGGAACATGGGACCCGAATAGTATAGTCTTTGCGGCCCTGTATACAGTAGATTATGTTCTAGCACTGCACGCACACAAGAAGCAGTACCTTCAGGCCGCAGCGTTAAACTATCCCCGTTGAGATGATCGAGAAAGGTATACATCTCTTTCTCTACGATGTCAGTCACTGCACCAATGGACCGAACAAACAAGTCGGTATGTTCGACAATTGGCATGCGAATGTTTCTATAACCATAAGCCGCCATCCACTCTCGTATGGTCTGCTCAAAAAATTCCCAAATATGCTCCTGGTCAGGCAGAACATCGTTCATCCCACGGACAGCCTGAATGTTTCTATACATTAGCTACTTTCTTTGGATACTTTTTCTGCACATAATCATCAACAATCTCGCGGAATTCACCAGCAATATTGTCGCCTTTTAGAGTGACGGACTTCTGACCATCCACATAAACCGGTGCAACCGGCCTTTCTCCTGAACCTGGCAAACTAATACCAATATTGGCATGTTTGCTCTCACCAGGACCGTTAACCACGCAACCCATCACTGCCAACTTCATGTTCTCCACACCATCGTATTGCTCGCGCCACACTATCATCTGATTTCGCACGTAACTCTGAATATTCTCAGCGAGCTCTTGGAAATAGGTGCTAGTAGTTCGTCCACAACCTGGGCATGCGGCCACCAGCGGTGCAAATGCACGTAACCCCATGGTCTGCAGTATTTCTTGTGCCACGACTACCTCGCGGGCACGGTCACCGCCTGGCTCTGGCGTGAGTGATATACGAATAGTGTCACCAATACCTTCCTGCAATAGCACTGACAACGCCGCGGTAGAAGCAACGATTCCCTTCGAACCCATACCTGCTTCAGTCAATCCCAAATGCAATGCATAATTACAACATGCTGCTAGGTCTCTATAAACTGCAATTAAATCCTGTACGCCACTTACCTTACAAGACAATATGATCCGGTCGCGACCCAATCCTATTTCTTCTGCCTTAGCGGCACTTTCTAGAGCTGAGGTGATTAAGGCTTCACGCATTACGTGCCCCGCATCTTTCGGATCTGACGATTCTGCATTCTTGTCCATTATGCGCGCCAGCAGTTCAGGATCTAGACTGCCCCAATTGACACCGATCCGTACTGGCTTGTCGTACTTACAAGCCGTTTCGATCATGGTAGCAAACTGTTCATCTCGCTTTTTACCATGTCCTACATTTCCAGGATTGATTCGGTATTTAGCCAACGCCTGTGCGCAATCTGGATATTCAGTCAAAAGTTTATGGCCATTAAAATGAAAATCGCCCACTAGCGGTACATGACAGTCCATATCATCAAGGCGCGTGCGGATAGCCGACACGACTTTCGCTGCTGCGGCAGTATTGACCGTTATACGCACTAACTCTGAACCTGCGCGTGCGAGCTGGGCCACTTGTAATACAGTTGCAGATTCGTCTTCTGTATCGGTGTTGGTCATGGACTGCACTACTACTGGGGCACCACCCCCAACACCGACCTGTCCGATCCGGACGCCAACACTACTGCGGTGTTTTTTTATTTCGTTTTGTGATGTAGTCATGATAAGTACGGAAATCTTATATAGGTGAAAATTCTATTCGAGTGATAAACGTGCCACTCCCCCATTTCTAATATATGGCGTCAAGTTTACCGGCTTACTATTGTAATCTAGCTTGACATTAGCGGCGTTTCCAATCGTTAGAGAAAACGGTGGTTTACCATATACCATTTTCTCCGTATTTCCTGGATTAATCCGTGAAACAATCTTCTTGCCTCCTGCATCTATGACCTCAACCCACGATTCTTCATCAAATACGAAGTGGATGATGCCTTCACCACTTTTCACTGGCTTATGAGCAACCACTGTTTGTGTCGTTACTTGCTGCGCTGAAAACGAGCTATCATTTTCCTGTTGAGCTATCCCCTCCTCTTCAGTGAACCGAACTGCATTGGAATCGATTGATTTGATAGCAAGCGGCAATTGAAGTTGAATCTTTTCTGTTGCCTGTTTGTCCTCGGTTTCAGATTTAGTTGTATTCTTTTCCATGGTTCCAAATTCAACGTTCGCATCTGTCTGTTGATTTTCTTCCCCGCCGCGATAAACCTCATAAATCAAAAACATCGATGCCAGAACTGCCCCCCATACAAGGATTGGGCTACTACGTGATTGTTTATGGCCAGATGTAAATGTAGTTCCATCTACCGGGTACGAGATGGCTTGAGAAGAAACAGGTGGAAAAGTTTGTTGGAACAAATGCGAAAATTCCACTGTGTCCACTTGTACGAGTTTTGCATAATTTCGGATAAAACCGCGTAAAAAAGTACGACTTGGAAATTTACTGTAATCATCTTCCTCAATTGCCGCGACCTGCCACGCTGATAACCGTAATTGTCGCGCTACATCCTGGATGTTCATACCATGAACCAACCGTGCTGCTTGCAATACTTGGCCAATACTTTGCACTTTTTCAGCTGCTTCTATTTCTACTGTGCCGTTATTATTATCGGTATCGCTCATTACTAGAATTCGCCCTTACTAAGAGCGATTGCCTCTTTAGAATCCGGGAAACGTTTCTTCAACTGTGAAGCATAACTGGCAGCAGATTGGCGATTCCCAGCCTTACGTTCAATCTTCACCCCCAGCCACAGACTCTCTGCCGTAGGTGTGGAAGTATGCATATAGCGTGCGAGATTCAACTTGGCCGCAGCCAAGTTTCCGCTTGAGTAATGTATCTTCGTCAACCCTATTAAAGCCGGTGAATATTTTGGTTTTAACATTAGTGCTTTCTGAAAATACTCCTCCGCACTTCTATAATTTCCACGACTCAGTTCGCAAGTTCCAGCATTCGTATTGGCCATCTCTGGTGTTGAATAAAGAGGATCTTCTAGAGCTATCTCAAAATGCTTTATGGCTTGGTCCATTTGTTTGGGCCTGCGCTGGCACAAGAACCAACCAAAATTATTATGGGTTTCAGGATCGTTGGGTACAATATCTAACGAACGCTCGAAATTTTGTTGAGCCAATTTGTCATCTTTCAATTTCATATAAACCAACCCAAGCACATTATATGTAGGGGCATAGCTGGGATTTCCACTTAAAGCTATATTTGCTTCTTCTATTGCCACCTTATATTGACCGCGACTGTAATACTCTCCAGCCAGCAGAGTATGAAGTTTGGTGCTTTCTATTTTTGCACTTTCACTCTGCTCTTGACCAAGCCAAGTATGCTCCGACTTCCACTCCTCCTGAGCCTCCTTTTGTTTAGGTGGAAACCAGGGCGCAAAAAAACTGGCGCAACCGCCTATCAGTATAGATAACGCAATTAAGAAACTTGTCAGTAACTGCCTCATCTTGCTGCCTCCATAATTACGTGATTTTTCCGCTGGGTCTTATCCAATACTCTTCCAGCAAGTTGACCGCAAGCAGCAGCAATGTCATCGCCACGAGTCTTGCGTACTGTTGTCACCAAATCAGCCTGCATCAATACATCGCGAAATCGATACGTCACCTCTAACGAAGAACGCTCGTAACCGGAATTGGAAAACGGATTAAATGGAATTAAATTAAACTTACAGGGAGTTTCCCGTACTAATTTTACCAACTCACGCGCTTGAGCCACACTGTCATTGACCCCTGCCAGCATGACGTATTCAAAAGTTATGAAATCTCTTGGTGCAGTTTCAAGATAGCGCCGACAAGCAGCCAGCAACTCCTTGATTGGGTACTTCTTGTTGATTGGTACCAATTGGTCACGTAGCTTGTCGTTTGGCGCATGCAGCGATACCGCTAGCGCTACAGGACAACGCTCACGCAACCGGTCCATAGCTGGAACCAAACCTGAAGTGCTAACCGTTACACGCCGACGCGATAACCCGTACGCGTTATCGTCCAACATCAGGTCAAGCGCTGTCACTACATTTTCGAAATTGGCAAGTGGTTCGCCCATACCCATCATTACCACATTACTGACAGTGTGGCTGTTTCCTGCAGACTGAACTACTTTTGATTCATCAACAAAATGTTCCGATTTCGATGCAATCTCTTTATGGGAAGCTCTCAGTACTTTGTTTGCCCACCATAGCTGACCGATAATCTCCCCTACCCTTAGGTTACGATTGAAACCCTGTCTACCTGTAGCGCAAAATGTACATTCCAACGCACACCCCACCTGACTGGAAATGCACAGCGTACTGCGACTAGATTCAGGTATAAAAACCATCTCGATTTCGTTGCCGGCACCCACGGCTAGCAACCACTTACGTGTTCCGTCAGAGGAGACATGCTCACTGATGACTTGAGGTGGCTCAACCACCGCAATAGCAGAGAGCTTTCTCCTCAATACCTTCGCCAAATTATTCATATCAGCAAAGTTCGCCTCACTAGACTGATGTATCCAACGTAGTAATTGCTTAGCGCGAAATGATTTCTCGCCAATCTCTGCACAGAAACTGGCAAGATTTTTCGCGTTAAAATCAAGCAAATTAACAGTCATATGTTGAGCTAAAATTCAGCCTCTATCGAGAATAAACGTTCATTTCTGGAAAATAGTAGGTGATCTCAACTGCTGCGGTTTCAGGTGCATCGGAACCATGTACCGCATTGACCTGTACGCTAACAGCGTAATCCGCGCGGATAGTTCCCTTCTCTGCCTTTTTCGGGTCTGTCGCACCCATTAGACTTCGGTTCCTTTTATCGCGTCTTCGCCTTCTAAAATCTGTACCATCACAGCCCCAGAAGTCATAAATTTAACCAGATCATTAAAAAATGGACGTCCACGATGTATATCATAGAAACCTTCTGCATCGGCCTGGGAAAGATATATCGTGCACGCAGCAATAATTTTCAACCCGTTGGACTCGAACCGGGAATAGATTTCTCCAATTTTATTTTTTGCCACTGCATCGGGTTTGGTAATAGACAAAGTTCTTTCGATCGCCATTAAATACCCCGCTAAATTAACAAACTGAAAGTGTATGTTAACAAAAAACTTGTCCCAAAGTCGGAAAAACAAGAAGCTTAGTGATCAACTGTAATTTGATTTTCTAAATAGCAGACGAATCAACTCTACAACTAAAAAGCTAGGGTCCCATTTTAGATACTCATCATTCGATACCCGCACCCTCTACCTACATAATTGACCTACTTTTTTCGGATAGATGGGCCCAGTAGAATCCATACCGCAATGCAGTCAATATTCTAATGAGTAATGCAAGAAAATGAGCGCCCTAGACAATCATATAAGACAAGACATAAGGGGGTAGTTCTACATTGACCTAAAAGATGTAACCTGGAAGTTGCGAGCTACTCCTTGACATGACAAAAGAGCTTTCTCCGTCTTTGCTTGGGCACTAGTAAACAGATTAATTCAACTTCACCACCTGCACTCTTGCTGGCCATGTGCCACGCTCGATAGCCTTCGCACCATCGAAGACAACATAACTTTGCCGACCGTAATGTGGCAACGGCCGAACTAAAGCTTTCAGTGAAGTTGTGTCTTTTGCAGACACAATCGCGAGCGTCACACCATCATGTTTAACCGTCCAAGCATGTGCTGTACCGTTGCTGCGCATGATTACGGGACGTACAGGTAACTTGTGCGAACTAATCCACCTATCAACCTGTTCCTGTAGTCCAATTACTAATACCGAAGTCGCTGTAAAAGCATCCTTCGATAAGACTATTTTTGGTATACGGTTCTGAAGCTTTTTGGCAAGTTCATAACCAGCGACATGCGCCCCACCCTTTTCAGACAGTAAAACGGTCACTGCCGCCTGATTCACCATGATCTGACGCAAAATCGGTGGCGCTTCGTCAGGTGTCAGCCTTCGAAATAACCGAAAATCTGGGTCAAGAGCCACTTCAAGGGGTTTAGCACGTAATTTAAACGAAAAAGTCTGTCGGCCACGATCCAGATCAAACGTCTTGGTTTCCTTACTATCTTTTGTATATACCACAATTGGTACACGTATACTGTATAAGGCAGAGACACCTGTTTGCTCAAGAGTAATTGTTACCCGGTAACCAGAGTCTGACTGTCTGCGAATTGCTTTTGCAATATGCACTGCAGGGGCTCCCGTATATGTTAACCATTGTTTGAAAAAAATTTGTAAATCCTGCCCAGACTCGGTTTCAAATGCATGCCGTAAATCCGACCACGACGCGATACGAAAGCGCTGATGATGCCAAAACGCCTGGATTGCACGATCAAAACTCTCATATCCAATCAAATCACGTAGCATCAGGAACATCATCGCCGCTTTGTTGTAGCCGACAATCTGCGAGGCACCATGTGTTCGTGTTGCAAACCTTTCAAGTGCAGAGTCTTGTCCAAGTGAAAGAGCAGAAAAATCACGTAGCCAACCCAGTCTCATCTCACGCGCAGCTTCTGGGCCTATACGTTCTTTGTACGCATAGTCTGCCATGAATGTTGTTAACCCCTCGGACCAATTACCAACTTGGTAATTAGGATAAACTCCATTTCCCCACCAGTTATGTAGTACTTCGTGTCCAAGCGATGTATTTCGTATAAACGGCAACCGCAGTACGTTTATACCTAGATAGGTAAGCGTCGGCATACCAAAACCGGTAGGTGTAGGGCTTGATACGATGCTGAACTCAGTAAATGGATATTCTCCGATCCTCGATTCGTAAAGGTCAATGTAGCCCTTTACTTTGTCAAGGTACCCACGTGCTAATTCTTTGATTTGTGGATGGAAATAAGTTCGCAGCTGGATTCGCTTACCCCCTGCACTCTTCATCATATCTGTCGTAACAATGTATGGACCGCCCATAAAATCAATACCCTCAGACGGAAAAGGAAATTCAAAAACTGCATGATAGCTTTCACTCGTCTCAGATTCTTTGATGAGCCGGCCAGCAACAATGCCACGCTGCCCGGATGGCATTTCAATGCTTATACGGTAACTTGAAAGCTCTCCAGCAATACGCGGATACCAACCACTTGAATCAGGAAGAAAAGTACCTAAACTACCACTTACTGGCTCAGCCCTTCCAAGTGTTTGCTGGTGATCAAGTGAAGTATTAAGTGGCGAAAGCTTTCCATCCCAATGAATTTCAATATATCGCCGAACATTTCTCTGGCTAGCTGGAACACTCCAAGTATGCATCAAATGGCCATAACCCGAAGGTTTAAGAGTCACTCCATCAATGAAGGCATGAGTCACCTTAAAACGTTGCCCCAACATCAGTGTTAATTCGTGTGAAGACGTTGTAGCAATAACACTACGTCCCTTAATAGTTTGTTCGACAGGGTCAATATGCACGACAATATCGTATTCAACTGCTAAAGAATCCTGTACTAATAGAGGAGCTGCGATAACGATTGATATAGTTATATTAGATGCAACGATTACTACCATGGTTAAAAACAGTGCGGACAGGATACGTCGGATGAAATACAACCACCCTAGCAGCATACAAATTATCATTGCATCACCATAGAGAATTTGGCAATAATCTCAATCGTCTCACTACCACGTCTTACTTTTAGTGGCAACCAAGTGCCAGGTGCTTGCCTCTGAACCACCCTAATAACATCGTTAGTTTTCTTAACCTCCAAACCTGCTATTTCTGTGATAAGGTCTCCATCCTTGATACCTGCGACTTCTGCCACACTATCTTTTTCGACCTGAATGACCAGTGCCCCGTTTTGTACTATTTCAAAGCGGATACCGAGTCGTTGACGTGAAGGCACGCGCGGGACAAGATAGGAAGTAACACCAAATACTGCGTCTGCTAATCCAGTAACTAAATTTTTGCATGACGTACTACTGTCCCAAGGTAATAACATAGCTACGTCCTCAACACCTAGGTCTTTCAATTGATGAGGTACCCCGTAGCCATACTTAATATGCCCTGCACCCATGATCCCGACCACTAGCGGATACCCTGGTTGCTTCATTGTTGAATATAGTGCTTGTGCCATCGCTCGATCCCATAGCTGCTGACCTCTAACAAAGCGCCGAAAATCTAAATCGTCACGGCTGATCCCATCTTTATGCTTACCATCCCG
>QIFK01000090.1 GCA_003230615.1 Nitrosospira sp.
ACATAGAGGCCATACTTGCTAACCCGAGAGGATTTTGTGCTGGCGTGGTGCGCGCCGTAGAAATTGTCGAGCAAGCACTGGTACTTTATGGAGCACCAATCTACGTGTTACACCAGATCGTGCACAACCAGCAGGTAATCCACGATTTGGAGGCACGCGGAGTTATTTTTACCGAAGATATGGAGAGTATCCCCCTTGGAACGGTGACCGTGCTCAGTGCGCATGGTGTTTCCGACGCCGTTATGGAAGCAGCTCGTACCCAAGATCTAGAAATTATCGATGCGACTTGTCCGCTAGTTACCAAGGTACATTTACAAGCTCAACGTTATAGCAAGGATGGGTACGAGGTGGTGATCATCGGTCATCGGGGCCATGTTGAGGTGGAAGGAACCTACGGACGAGTACGTGGAACAGTACATGTGGTTGGCTCTGTAGAAGATGTCCAAGCCTTAGTGGTTTCCGATCCAAAACGAGTAGCCTATGTCACCCAGACCACCCTCAGCCTAGACGATACACGCTTCATAGTGCAAGCCCTGAAAAATCGCTTTCCAGACGCGCATGGTCCCGAGTTATCGGATATCTGCTATGCAACACAAAATCGTCAGAACGCCGTGCGAAACCTGGCTGCAAAGGTTAATGTAATTCTGGTGGTAGGTGCGCGAAATAGCTCCAACTCTTCACGTTTACAAGAAGTAGGCGAAATGAGCGGTGTGGATGCCTATCTAATTCAGGATGCTAATGAGATTTCACCGAATTGGTTTGTTAATAGCTCACAAATTGGTGTAACTGCTGGTGCTTCTACACCTGAGGTATTGGTACAAGGTGTTCTCGATCGTTTGCGGAGTCTTGGAGTAAGCAGTATCCATGAGATGGAAGGAGTGTCGGAAGATATCACGTTCAAACTCCCGGCATCATTATTGCAGCAACAAAGATCATTGTAATTGTAAGTAACAAAAAATGAAGGTAAGGGTAGCTATTTTGCTTGCGTATGACTATCATTCTGGCTATTAAATTATTTTTGGAGAGACTTGCTCATGGGAGTTCCGTTACGTCAACAGATAGCTGTAGGTAGCTATCTAATTAAACAAAAATTAAAAGGGGTTAAGAAATACCCGATGGTTCTAATGTTGGAGCCTCTTTTTCGTTGTAATTTAGCCTGCGGGGGCTGTGGCAAAATAGATTATTCTGATGAGATCTTGGACAAACGTCTTTCATTTGAAGAATGTATGCAAGCTGTCGATGAGTGTGGCGCGCCAATGGTATCAATTCCGGGCGGAGAACCACTAATACACAAAGAGATGCCACAAATAGTTGAAGGTATTGTTGCCCGTAAAAAGTATGTTTATCTGTGTACGAATGCGCTTTTGTTGAAAAAGAAAATTGGCGACTATAAACCATCTCCATATTTGACCCTATCTGTCCATTTGGACGGAATGAAAGAAAGGCATGACACCTCTGTCTGTCAAGATGGTGTTTTTGATCGGGCAGTTGAAGCTATAAAATTAGCAGTAAGAAAAGGCTTTAGGGTTACCGTTAACTGCACTTTATTTCAAGGTGAAACTCCAAAAGATGTTGCCGAATTTCTGGACTATGCTATGACGCTAGGCGTAGAAGGCGCAACGATTGCACCTGGGTTCAGCTATGAGCGCGCACCCCAACAAGATGTCTTCATTAAAGGTAAAGACACCAAGAATTTGTTTCGTGGCATTTTTGAACTTGGCAAGAAACGCAACTGGAAATTAAATCATTCTACGCTTTATCTTGATTTTCTGGCAGGTAATCAGAGCTATGATTGCACCCCATGGGGCAACCCGACGCGTAATGTGTTTGGCTGGCAAAAGCCCTGTTATTTGTTGTCAGACGAGGGTTATGCGTCTAGTTTCCAAGAGCTTCTGGATGAGACACCCTGGGAAAAATATGGAAACACTAACAATCCAAAATGTGTGCAATGTATGGCTCACTGTGGTTATGAAGCAACTGCGGTTGAAGATATGTTGCAACATCCTTTGAAAGGCCTACTCACCTCCATCCGAGGTCCAAAGACTGTGGGAGAAATGGTTGCCGAGCCTATTCCTAAATGGATAACCGAGGAACTGGAAGAACGAAATAAGCTTTCTGGAATTCCTATCACGGTTATACGGTAGTGCTTATTTGCCTAACGAGCATTTAACTGAGTCTTTACTTACCAGCCATAATAGTAGTGATTTTCAGATTGATTGATTGTTGTAACTCTTATTCATATTTACTACAAAGAACGAAACCTCATCTGTCTACACAACATGATCGAGGTTTCGCACAATATCCACGTTCGGACGCTTCATCGTGTCGATGTTTAGGTACGAAGCAGATCTAGTCAATCAGTCAATTTTAGTACGGCGTATTGATTAGCTACAATAAGTGTGTAGTGTATTCTGCCTTTGCTAGCAACATTCGTTATCTTAATCTTGTAGTCAACCTTGTAAGAGAGTAGCACGCGCCTCAACCATTCACTGCTTGTCATCCTTACTTTATACTTGGATATAATACGAATTCAGCACTACACTATCGTTTCGAAGTGCACTTGTTGAAAGGACCGCAGACATGAGAAACTGTCCCGAAATTAAATCAATTTTTCATCTTCTAGTTATGACAGCAATTTTGTTGTACATGCCAGTATCTTGGTCTCAGAAACCGGATATCACTAGTCCAGAACAGACTATTAACAATCTGCACGAGGCTCTTCTCAAGGGAATGCGAGGGGGAGACAAGTTAGGATTCCAAGGTCGCTTTAAATTACTAGCCCCCGTAATTGACCGCTCCCACGATCTCGATTTTATTGCGCGTACTATTCTAGGAAAACTTTTGACTAATCTAAACCGCGAGCAACAACATATCTTTATCGAACACTTTCGTAAACTTAGCATCAGCACCTATGCGGGATGGTTCAAAAGCTATGAGGGTGAGCGTTTTGAATTTTTAGAGAAAAAGACTATGCCTCGGAATCATGTACTGGTGCGCAGTCAATTAATCCCAGCCAATGGTGACACGGTAAGTTTTGACTACATCCTGGGTCAAGGAAAAGAGGGTTGGCGCATCATCAATGTTTTGGCTGATGGTGTCAGTGACCTTGCACTGAAACGAGTCGAGTACCGTTCCATTCTTAGCAAGAAAGGCTTTCCAGTCCTCATTGATATGCTCAAGAAAAAGATTGCTCTGGCCGAGAAAAACTAAACAATAACTGTTTCAACTTACATCCTGAAGGACGACCCACGATAGTGGAAGCCTCGCAAGGACATATCTATAGCGCTTTTGCGCGTTGGGCTACTGCCTCCTATCTCTACGCACCATGGATACTTCTTGTGGCGTTGCTAACTGCTGTGACCTGTACCATATATATTTCACGTAATCTTGGTATGAATACTGATACCACAGATATGCTTGCAGAACACCTGCCGTTTCGTGTCAATATGAAACACTACAATAAAACGTTCCCCCAGGAAATGGCTAGTTTGTTACTAGTACTAGACGCTCCTACTCCCGAGCAAGCTTATGCTGCTGCCGGTCTTCTTTCAGCTCGCTTAAAAGAAGACCCAATAAATTTTCAAGATGTTTACGCTCCAAATGTAGATTCTTTTTTCGTACACAACAGCCTGCTCTATGAAAGCATTCCTGAGTTGGAAAGAATTACTGATCACATGGCAAGCGCACAGCCACTAATCGCTCATATTGCTCGGGACCCAACGTTGCATACCTTTGCTTCTGTACTCACTGGTGCAATAGAAGAATTACGTAAAGGACGTAGCTTGGAACTAGGACCATTACTGAATAGCTTGAGTGCAACTTTGAATGCTCGACTTTCAGGCGTGCCACGAATTCTTTCATGGCAAACTTTATTTCGTGGCGAACCACAGAAAATTAGATATCAAGAATTTGTTATGGTGAAACCAAAACAAGATTTCACCCAGTTATACCCAGCAGAACGATCCATTTCGGCAATACATGTTGCAGCAACGGATATCGGCTTAACGAATGATAGTCCGGTACGAATGCGCATTACTGGTGAAGTGGCTTTAGCTGATGAGGAGCTAAACAGCTCGCTGCGTGGAATGGAGTATGCTGGAATAATCACGCTCGTGATGGTTGTGACGGTACTTTTTTTTGCAATGCGTACAATTAGGCTGATACTTGCCGTGTTACTGTGCCTAATACTAGGTCTGATTCTTACCGCAGCCTTCGCTACTGCTGCAATCGGTCACCTAAATATTATTTCTATCGCTTTTGCAGTGTTATACATTGGTCTTGGCGCTGATTTTGCCATCCACTTTCTACTACGACATCAAGAGGTGCTAGAAAGTGGCCTTTCAGCGAAAGGAGCTATGTACAAAGCTGGCGGTGTAGCCGGAGGTGCACTAACTGCATGTGCCATCACAAACGCCATTGGTTTCTACGCTTTTATAACTACCGATTACAGTGGAGTAGCGGAGTTGGGGGTAATCTCTGGTACCGGGATGCTGATTAGTCTGTTGGTTACCCTTACTATAGGTCCCGCCCTGCTACGTTACATACCAAAACAACCTGAATTAAAATCTGGCATTAATTTCTCTCTTAATAGGATACTTGAAATATCATTTAAGTGGCATAAATTGACGTATGTCACTTTTCTTGTAGGATTACTTGCTGCTGTGGCATTGTTGCCCCAGATAAAATTTGACTATAACTTATTGAATATGCAAGATCCAAAGGGAAAAGCCGTGAATACCTTTAAGGAGCTACTTTCAGAAGTAGAGAACTCACCCTGGTATGTAGCTGTGCTGGCTAGCAATCGTGAAGAAACAGATCTTTTGGTAGGAAATCTTACAAAACTTCCGGAAGTAAAAAAAGTAGTAACAATCTTTGATTTTGTACCAGAAGAACAGGAGAAAAAACTCCCACTCATTGCGGAGATGGCTCTGACAACTGGACCGATTATGCTATCAACGCCTTCGTCAGAGAAAAGTGAACAGGTATCGGCAAAACAAAGAAAAGCACTATACAAGCTAAGTACTACCCTAGATCGATTTATTACCGAACAGCCTGATCATCCTGTGTTGACATCTGCTCGCACTCTGAGGAACTCACTTGCAACACTGTTCGATCGTCTCAACAACGAAAACATTAAGGATAGGAATAAGCTATTGCATTCAGTAGATAATGATTTACTCGTAACTTTACCAACTTCTCTTCGACGCATGCAGAACGCTATTGAAGCTTCCAGCACATTTAGCGAAAACGACCTTCCAATTTCGTTAAGTAGCCGCTGGCATAGCCGGGCAGGCGAATATAAAATTGCCGTCTATCCAGCAGAAGATATAAATGATAACGAAGCATTGAAACGTTTCGTACGCGCAATACAACAAGTAGCTCCCCAGGCTACAGGAGCCCCAATGGTGAGCCTGGAAGCGGGTGAAGCCGTAGTACAAGCTTTCGTACAAGCTTTCTCACTAGCGTTAGTAGGAATTGTAATAGCACTCCTAATATTATTACGTAGTGTGAAACATACTCTATTAGTGCTGATTCCATTATTGCTATCAAGCATATTTATTGGTGTTTTCACTGTCTTGCTGAATATGCCGTTTAACTTTGCAAATATTATAGCCTTGCCACTATTACTTGGTATTGGAATTGATAGTAGCCTGCACATGGTTCACCGAAGTCGCAATGATAAACTAACGAGTGAAGCTCTAATCCAAACTAGCACTGTACGAGCTATCTTCTACAGCGCTCTGACTTCATTAGTCGCCTTCTCGAGTCTAATGTTCTCATCGCACCAAGGTACTGCTAGCATGGGAATACTACTCACTATGGGCCTGACTTTTACTCTAATCTGCACACTGGTTATATTGCCGGTACTGTTACGAGTCTCAACTCAAAAAGTAAAGCTATGAATAACGACTACTTCCTCATTACTGGTGATAACAAGTTTATCGTCCCACATACAGTAATCTAAATGCTTGAATAAAACGAAACTGTCAGCATATTCTAATAGTTCGATCTCCAACTCTCATTTGAAGTAAAGATAGTTTATGGCTGAATCCATGTTGGATATATGGTGAAGAAACAACCCTAAGCAGAAAGGATATATGCAAATTCAGGCTTTTTTGACTGTACATTACATCTCAAAACGAATTACCATATTACAAATGGAAAATGGGAATATCTGGATCTCAGATCATGAAACCTAGCTACCTAGCTGCCTATCTGCTGCTACTTTTTGCTGCACTGTCTACAGGCTGTGCCACTGTGCCCCAAGAGGACCAAGGTGTCACGGCCTCGAATGAGGCTGCCAGTTCAAATGACCCCTATGAAAATGTTAATCGTCCTATATACGATTTCACTGAGACTATTGATCGCAATATTTTTGCCCCGGTTGCTGACACCTACATAGAACATGTTCCCGACCCAGTTCGAAACTCTGTCGGAAATTTTTATGACAACCTTGGATACCCGAACGTGATTCTAAATAGTTTTCTGCAGGGCAAGATGGTTCAAGGGGTTGAAGACACGCTGCGCTTCGTTTTTAATACTACAATTGGCTTGGCTGGAATCTTTGATGTGGCAACACACATGGGTTTGGAAAAGCACGATGAAGATTTTGGACAAACACTTGGAGTTTGGGGTGTTGACAACACATCTTATATGTATCTCCCTATTCTTGGACCTAGCAGTAATCGTGACGTGTTGGGCCTTCCTGTCACCATAGCCTCAAACGTGCTATTTATCGCAGGGTTTGTGATCGGTGCCCCAATAACTATTCCCTTGGGTATTCTGGGAGCAATTGATACACGTGCGCGGCATTCAGAGAACATACGCCTTCGTGACCAAGCAGCACTAGACCCTTATTTGTTCACGCGTGAAGCATATTTGCAACAACGCCAAAATCTTGTCTTTGATGGAAAACAGCCAATCGAAAACTACGATGATTTCTTGCAAGATGAGCTATTGATTCCCCTTTACTCTAAGACCAGCCAAGACACCGAACCTTGCCCGGGAACACCTGAACAGCATAATATACAAGAAGAAAGTGATAACGAGAAAGCAAGATTCGGTAGCCAAAACAAAAAAGATTGCTCTCTCTTCGCTTATGAGTCCAATAAGCTCGATCAAAATGTTCCTGACAAAATCGATAATGCTCATCAAGACTCTGAGGGTGAACAACAGTCTGAATCTATTCAACCCAGCACATTGGACAACAATTAATGAAGGGTCTCGATACCCTTACCGGCGCAACCCGAGAAGATACTAACTTTTTCCATACGGGTGAGGTTTACTCTGCCCGCCAGCGGTCGCCGAACCGAGACATAGCAACTCTGGCAGATGCATTGGCAACGGCACGTACAGCTCTACTATCTTTGCAAAAAGAAGATGGTCACTGGTGTTTTCCTTTAGAGGCAGACTGTACAATTCCAGCCGAATACGTGCTGATGATGCACTTCATGGATGATGTAAATGTCGAACTTGAAACAAAACTAGCTCGGTTTATTCGTAATAAGCAGGATCCAAAACATGGTGGCTGGCCTTTGTACTATGGTGGTCATTTTAATCTAAGTTGCACCGTCAAAGCCTATTATGCATTAAAGCTAGTTGGCGATTCTCCAGATGCTCCGCATATGGTAGTTGCTCGTACAGCTATCCTGGAACATGGTGGTGCAGCACGAGCTAACGTATTCACTCGGATACTGCTAGCTATGTACGGTCAACTCCCCTGGCGTGGTGTGCCATTTATGCCGGTAGAAATTATATTATTGCCGAAGTGGTTTCCTTTCCATCTGAGCAAAATTGCTTATTGGTCACGTACTGTGACGGTTCCGCTGACAATCTTGTGTAGCCTAAGGGCGCATGCTGTTAATCCACGTAAAATTAACGTTCGTGAGTTGTTCACCGTAGACCCTGAGAAGGAACGTAATTATTTCCCAGTACGTACTTTTCTTAATCGTATATTCTTACTCATCGAGCGCACTGCTTCACTATTTGAACCCCTCATTCCAAATGCTCTACGCCGCGTTGCGCTTCACCGTGCGGAACGCTGGATAGTAGAACGACTTAACGGTGAATGTGGTCTGGGAGCAATTTTCCCCGCCATGGTAAATGCCAATGAGGCACTTGCACTGCTAGGACACCCCTACGAACATCCCTACCGGAAACAATGTCGCCAAGCTTTATTAGGATTGTTGGTGGATGAAGGCGAACAAGTTTGGTGTCAACCATGCACATCGCCTGTGTGGGACACGATCCTTGCAAGCCTATCCTTACAGGAAGACATCGGTGCAGATCAAAAACCGGTCCGGGATGCTCTTGACTGGTTAGTACCCCTACAAATACTAGATGCACCTGCAGACTGGCAAGAAGAAAATCCGAAACTAGCTGGGGGTGGCTGGGCCTTTCAGTATGCCAACCCACACTACCCTGATCTAGACGATACTGCAGCAATAGCTTGGGCAATGCACCAGGCAGATCCTCAAGCTTATCGTGAAAGCCTAGCGCGTGCCGCAAGCTGGCTTAGCGGCATGCAATCTAGAAACGGTGGTTTCGCAGCCTTCGATGTGAACAATACTTATTATTACCTTAACGAAATTCCATTTGCTGACCACGGCGCGTTGCTTGATCCGCCCACTAGTGACGTCACTGCTCGTTGCACAGGATTCCTGGCCTTATACGGAAAACCTGAGCAACAAGATTCCATGAAACAAGGATTAGCTTACTTGTTCAATGAACAGGAACCTAGCGGCGCTTGGTTTGGTCGCTGGGGAAGCAATTATATTTACGGCACCTGGTCAGTGCTAGAGGCTTTTCGACTGGCAAAAGTGGATACTGCTCATGCATCTATCATTCGCGCTGTTCAGTGGTTAAAGTCCGTTCAACGTGAGGATGGAGGATGGGGTGAAAACAACGATACTTATTTTAATCCGCAGTTAGCTGGGCAATTTGAGACAAGTACCTCGTTTCAAACCGCTTGGGCCTTGCTTGGCCTGATGGCAGCGGGAGAGACACATAGCCCAGAAGTACGCAAAGGAATCGAGTTCCTTTTAAACAGACAGGACAGCGATGGCCTGTGGAATGACCCATGGTTCACAGCACCAGGATTCCCGCGGGTTTTCTACTTAAAATATCATGGATACTCGAAGTATTTTCCGTTGTGGGCTCTAGCAAGATACCAAGCGTTTACTCAAAGGGATCTTGTTTGAATTTGGTGGGTATTGTCACAGCCATGCGTGTTGAAGCCCGCTGTATTACTACACGCCACTTACCCCTAGGTAAAATGGTAAATCTTGGAGAGAGTACGGCGATATGGCTCTGTGGAATGGGTGAAGAAGCCGCGCGAAGTGCTGCAACTGGATTGCAAGTAGGGGGCGCAACCACTCTAATTAGTTTCGGGATTGCGGGAGCACTAGACCCTATATTACGTCCTGGCGATTTAGTGCTGCCTGAATCAATTTATACTGGACATTCGCTACCTGTATCCTTAGCCTTGAGAGATCGAGTACAACAACGCTTACCTTCTTATTTACGCGTCATCGGTGGTAAATTAGCCACAAGCCAGAAAGTTCTTACTTCGTTGGTTGAAAAACGTGAGTTGGCGGAATCCACTGGAGCTTGTGCGGTAGATTTAGAAAGTGGTGCAGTGGCTGAGGTAGCCGCAAATGCCGGTATACCATTCCTTGCAATACGTGCAATTGCAGACCCTATGGAATTCTCACCACCTTCAGCTCTACTCAACGCGGTACACCCAGATGGTAGTACCAACCTAGCCCGGATACTATCTCTACTGTTACAACGGTCCGTAACCTTGAGCACGTTGCTTCGTCTTGCAACAGGGTTGCGGACTGCACGCACCACCCTGTCGACTGTGGTGTTGCATGCAGGTATTGAGCTAGGAATCCAACCAAATCATGCTACAACCAAGTATCAGATTGACAAAAAATAACCATCAGTGAAGCCAAATCTGATACTTGCATCCATACGTTCAGTCGACCAGTGTCGTTTCAAGCAAGTCGCGGTTCTTCACTAATTGAACAGGTAGTTTCTCGCCCATTTTCTCAAACCATTCTTTGTGTAGAACCAGTTCTTGCTTCCAGGCATCGGTATCTACTTGGTTCAGTTCATTAAATTCAGTCTCGCTAATTTCTGCTCCAGTCCAGTCAATATCCTCAAAGCGCGGCATCCAACCCAATGCGGTTTTGTGGGCCGGAACACGCTTCTTTACGCGATCTACGATCCACTTCAACACACGCATGTTGTCACTGAAACCGGGCCACATGAATTCACCCTTCTCGTTTAGGCGAAACCAGTTAACACAAAAAATATTTGGTGCTTGTTTGATCACTTTCCCCATCTTCAACCAGTGGTTAAAGTAGTCACCCATGTGGTAGCCACAAAATGGCAGCATAGCGAAAGGATCGCGTCGTACAACGCCCTGTTTGCCAAAAGCAGCAGCAGTGGTTTCAGAACCAAGTGTAGAAGCCATGTAAACACCAAGATTCCAGTCGAATGCTTCGTAAACTAAAGGCACCGTGGTAGCACGACGACCACCGAAGATAAAGGCAGAAATCGGTACACCTTTCGGATCTTCCCAGGCTGCATCAATAGATGGACACTGGCTGGCTGGAGCAGTGAATCGCGAATTAGGATGAGCTGCCTTACGACCAGTCTTACCGTCTTCTGGAGTCCAGTCCTTGCCTTGCCAATCGATTAGATGTGCTGGAGGTTCCTTCGTTAGGCCTTCCCACCAGACGTCGCCATCATCAGTCAGGGCAACATTGGTAAAAATGACGTTTTCCTTCAAGGTTGTCAGAGCATTGGGGTTGGTTTTTTCAGAAGTGCCTGGAGCAACACCAAAGAAGCCTGCTTCTGGATTAATGGCATAGAATTGACCGTCCTTGCCAGGTTTAATCCAAGCTATGTCATCTCCCACTGTAGTAACTTTCCAGTCGTCAAAAGTCTTAGGCGGGATCAACATAGCAAGATTAGTTTTACCACAGGCAGAAGGAAAGGCTGCAGCCACGTAGCTCTTGTCTCCAGTAGGTGACTCGATTC
>QIFK01000046.1 GCA_003230615.1 Nitrosospira sp.
TGACGCCGTGCGCCCCTTGTTAGTTTGTCGCGTTTGCCAAGCGGAGGAAAACTTCCACCACTAATAATCTTCAAACAGAATTCCAGGCAACAAGCAGATTCTAAATCATCCCAAACAGCTTCGTCAAAACGACTTTCATCCCAGACCATAGTCTCTGGAATATTAGAAATATTAACTTGTGTTGCCGATCCTCCCATCTCACGGTCTGTCACAGAGACAATAGAGAACTCAAAAAGTCCGGGTAGTACAGATGCAATGAGATCATCTGCTGGCAGGATATTTGTGTCGAGAGTAACTTTCATATCATGTAGGTAAGAACATATATATGTCATTTTGTGTTATTCTATTAACTTATATAAACATGATTATATATAACTGTATAGAATAATATGGACATACTATGACAGCCATTGCAATACTACATAAAGACGAGATACTGAAGCGCGCTGCTAAAGGGGACAAGATTGCCGATATTGGTAAAACCTATAATGTTTCTCATGCAGCTATAAGCAAACAACTCTTGAAAGACCTTGAATGGGTGGAAGCAAGAATGTCTGGCGCTTTAGCAAGGATAGAGCACTGGGAAGAGGAAGTAGAGGCGATTAATGCGGGAAGCTCACAGGTTGAACTAGGGAGAGCTAAAGAAATGCTCAGTCATTCAAGGTGGAGAGCAGAGAGAGAATTTCCTAGTCAGTGGGGCGGAGCAAAGATCAATATAAATGTTACAAACAAGGTAGAGATGAGCGAAGCACTCGATACCGTAGCCGGTGAGCTGTTAGATCAGATAGCCAGCTAAGTTTTATAAGAAGGTAATCAGGAAACACCCCTAAGACTACTCCAAGTTACACTCGCACGCGTGAGAGTAGTTACCTATAGCTGTCATTAATTACCATCCTGGGAATGTTGATCTATCCCTTTTGCGCTCTTTATCCATTCTGTCTACTTCCATTCGAAGTGTTTGCTGGTTCATTAAATCCTGTTGGTTAGCATATTGTTGATCTAGGAACTCTTGTTGTAACTGTCTTTGTTGCTCCATCTTTTGATATCGGTCTATCTGTTGATACTGTTGTTGCGGGTAATATCCATATCCTTGAGCAAATACACTAGATGAAACTAACAGTAATAAAACAGATAAGGTCTTCATATACCCTCCTGAGTAATTAACAACTATATTACTCTTAAATATACGACAGACACCAAAAAAGCCAGCTTCTTATGGCTGGCTCTTTCTTGGTTCCCATCTCGGCTTCCCACCCTTCAAGAAAATATACTCCTTTTAGAGCGTAAATCACGGAAGCTTGTACTTTATTGAAATTTTTTCTTATCCATTAAGTACCCTTTTTATAATGCTCCTCATCTTTCTCTCTTTCTTCCTCATCTGGGAAACCTGGTGCTATTGTCTCTACTTCATCTGAAACGAATGCCAATCACGTTTTCCGGAACTCATACGTATAACAGGATCTCTCAGAAATACGCCAGGAAGAAGGGGATGAGCAAGGCATTGACCAGATCAATGAAAAACGCACACACCAGCGGAACGACAATAAATGCCAGGTGTGAGGCACCGTAGCGTTGAGCCACTGCCGACATATTCGCCATGGCGGTGGGGGTCGAGCCCAGTGAGATTCCGCCGAACCCGGCGCAGACAACGGCCGCATCGTAACTACGCCCCATCAGGGGGAAAACCACAAACAACGTTACACCAACTGCAATCAGAAACTGAGCGCCGAGAATGGTAAAAATGGGGCCAGCGAGATCAATCAGTGTCCACAACTGCATGCTCATCAGCGACATTGCCAGAAAGGTGCCCAGCGAGACATCGGCAATCAGTGCAATGGCCGGTGCGCGACTGGGCCAGGTCCTGCCGGAGAGACGCGGAAAGGATTTTGGGATCAGGTTGGTAATAAGAATGCCGGCAAACAGGCAGGTCACGAACAGAGGCAGCTTGAATCCGATACTTTCCAACCCCTCGTTGATCAGCACACCGAAAATAGCGCTCACATGAATGGCGAAAATGGCATCCAGAAAATCCATGCTGTTGATTTCATGTTTGCCTTTCTTTTCATCTGGTATACCGACGTCGAGCGGTTCCACCTGCAGTGGTTTTAGCTTGTGCTTTGTAATAAGGAACTTGGCTATAGGCCCACCCATCAAACTGGCAAGAATAAGCCCGAACGTGGCACAGGCAATGCCAATCTCCATGGCGTTTGTGATCCCGTAGTCTTCCGCAATTCTCGGTGACCAGGCAATAGTCGTCCCGTGACCACCAATCAGGGACACGGTACCACCAAGCATACCGACCTGTGCAGGCTGGTCGAACAACGCGGCCACTGTGATGCCGGTAAGGTTCTGTAGGAACATATAGACAATCGTAATCAAAAGCAGGACCACCAGTGGTTTCCCACCCGACAGCAGATCTTTCAGTTTGGTATTGATGCCGATGGTGGTAAAAAAGTAAACCAGCAACACGTCCCGCGCTGCTAGGTCAAAGATGATTTCGATACCATTGACAAAATACAACAACGCGATCAGCAGGGTGAATATCAATCCGCCCGTGACCGGCTCTGGAATGTTGAATTCCCTGAAAAAACTGACGGCATCATTGATGCGTTTACCGAAAAATAGTACAACGATGCCCAGAGTCACCGAGAGAAAAACATCTAAATGCAAAATACCGTTATCGAATTCCATATAGTAGTAAAGCTAAATGCACTTATTAGGAGGATAGTCTATCCTCCAATATCTCAGTACAATCCCTACAATCAAGCAAGCTGTTCAAGGAAAACTGGATCAAAACTACCACCAATATGATACCAGACCGCTCTTTACGAAAATTTCAACTACCTTAATTTTATTTCAGTCCACAACCGGCTTAGCAAGCGACGCCGGTTTCGGTCAAAATCTTGCAGCATCTCTAGCCTAGTAAGTAATTTCTTGTCAGGAAATATTGCTTTATTTCTAGCGATATCCGGCTGAATAGCCTTCATCGCATCCATATTGGGGTTACCTGATCCGATTAGATTAGTAAGTTCAGCGGAGTTCTTCCCATCCAGCATGAAATTTATAAACTGATAAGCTAGATCAGTGCGTACGCCACTTTGATGCAACACCATACTATCAAGCGCTAGTACCCCACCTTCCTTAGGTGTTGAATAATCAATAGTGAAATTTCGTCCGGTTCTTTTAGCGTCAAGCGCTGCCTGAAACATGTCATTAGAATAGCCATGTGCCACCCATAGATTACCCACCGCCAATTCCCTGATGTAGCTAGTGTTGCTGAAAGCCGCCCAGTACGGCTTGGCACGTATTATCATTTTTTTGGCCTGATTCCAATGTTCCTCGTCGGTATCGTTAACTGAATAACCCAAGTATTTAAGTGCAGCAGCCATCAATTCACGTTGGCTATCAAGCACAGTAATCCGTCCCTTTATTTTTTCCAGATATCTCGGCTCGAAAATAATCGCCCAGGTATTAGTAGGCAGACCTAGGTCCTGCATTTTTTTTCGGTTGAAGCCGAGTAACGTCAGAGTATATGCATAAGGAACCGAATATTTATTCTCCGGATCAAATGCGGTGTTGAGATATGCGGGATTGATATTCTTGAGATTTGACAGCAGTGATTTGTCTAGCGGTTTTAAGGCACCTTGGCGTATAAGGGAGTCCATTGCATTTCCAGTAGGCACGATAAGATCATAACCGGTCGCACCGGCCGCAAGCTTTGCCAGCATTTCCTCATTGTCGGAATAATAATCCTGAGAGAGTTCACAATTACAGGATTGTTCAAAGCGTTTAACAGTTTCCGGTGCAATGTAGTTGTTCCAGTTAAACAAATACAAGACGTTTCTTTCTCTAGCGGTGGAATTCGTATTCGCTTTCTTGCCAGCACCACTTGCGGTAGATAGTATCGGCAACAATACCAGCATGGTCACAAACATAAGCAAGCATAACTTTCGCAAATTCATTGACTTGCATCTCCACGCAACACACCAGAATCAAGCTTAGTGGCAATAATGATCATAACCAGTGTGAGCAGCATTAACAGAGTAGAAATGGCATTTACCTCTGGCGTAACCGCGACCTTGATCATAGTGTAAATTTGGATTGGAAGAATTGGCTCGCCCACACCTTTGGTGAAAAAAGTAATAACGAAATCGTCGATGGACAGGGTAAACGACATCAGCGCACCTGCAACCACTGCTGGCATAATCAGCGGCAGCGTGACATGACGAAAACTCTGCCAGGGGGATGCACCTAGATCGCGCGCTGCTTCAAAGACACTCCAGTCCATACCTTGCAGTCGGGCCCGCACGATGATGGCTACGAAGCCGATACAAAATGTGGTGTGCGCAATAATTATGGATACCATGCCAAGCGTCAGGTTAAGCACTTGCAAAAAAAATAACAGTAGCGATACACCCAGCAATATTTCAGGCATCGCCACGGGTGTAAACACAAGAATAGGTAACACTTTAAGCTTGTATCGATGTATCGCAAGACCAGCCATAGTACCAAGTACTGTTGCGCAAATACTTGCACTGACAGCTATGACCAGTGAATTGCGTGCGGCAATGAGCATTTCCTTGTCATTAAACAGAGTCTCATACCAAAACAAAGTAAAACCCACCCACTCAGCATTTAACCTGGAATCGTTGAACGAATACGCTACTACGATAACAAGTGGAATATAGAGAAAGGTATAAACCAGTGCTGCTGCAAACCATAGCCTGAAGTTGCTACTCTGCATACTTCATTCCTCCTGATTGACGCGCAAGCCATGTGGCTAACCCAGCAATGGATAGCACTGCTAGCGTCAACATAATTGACAACGTAGATCCGAAGGGCCAGTCGCGTGTGCCAAGAAATTGATCCTTGATCAGATTTCCAATAAGGATGTCACCGGTACCGCCAAGTATCTCAGGAACCGCAAACATGCCTAACACAGGAATAAACACCAATGCAGAACCTGCAAACACGCCTGGTAACGACAACGGCCAAGTAACACGCCAGAAACGTTTCCAGCTACTGGCACCAAGGTCTTGTGCCGCATCCAACAGCGCCAGATCATGTTTCTCCAAGTTGATATATAGGGGCAAAACCATGAACGGTAGGTGTACATAAACCATACCTACCAGCACTGCAAACGGTGAGAACAGCAGTGTTAGCGGGGCAATACTAAATACGCCTAGAATAGTATTGATGAAATGGCTAAGTCCCGATTCTGGGCCAAGAATAATCATCCAGGCATAAATGCGAATCAAGAAGTTGCTAGCTAATGGAAGCACTACCAGCAACACCATCAAATTTCGAAAACGTTTTTTGCTGCGCGCAATCAATAACGCAAGTGGATAAGCCATTATAAGGCAGATTAGAGTAGTAGCTGCGGCAACACCGAAGGACTTGAGGAAAATCTCTGCGTAGAGACTGCTGCTTAGAAAGAACTGGTATGCCTCCAGAGTCAAACCGTACTCACCACCAACTTCCCCAGCTGGAGCAACTAGGGGCGCCAAGCCACCAAATTCACCAGGATAACGAAACGAAGTGACAATCATGATCAAACTAGGCGCAACAAAAAATACTAGCAGAAACAGTAGCGGTGGCCCACTCACTAACCATTTGGTAATGCGCCCTCCTTTAGTTTTTTCTTTAGTCATTGAGAAAAGTACTCGCACCATGCCGCCAAGTGACTACCACTGAATCACCCGCCTCGAAAGATTTGGCTTGCCCCGGTGTATTATTAGGCAGCAAAGCCTCAATGTGGATGCCATTAGCCAGTTCCACGATATAAGTTGTAACATTGCCTACGTAGAGATAATCATGAATTTTTCCGGGGAAATGGTCCTTCACCTCTGTACCCTCCGAGTGATGCAAAATCTGTACCTGTTCGGGACGGATAGCCATAGTACCTTTGTCACCAGCCCTAACTCCTTCCTTACTAGGAGCTGTTACTTCACCTAGTCCCTTCACAACAAGTTTCAGATGAGAGGACGTAGCTTCAAGTACTTGCACATCCATCATATTGATCTTGCCAATAAAGTTTGCGACAAAACGATTCCTGGGAAAGCCATATATTTTGGAAGGTTCATCAATTTGCTCAATATCGCCCTGATTCATTACCGCAATGCGATGTGAAAGTGCGAGTGCTTCATTTTGGGCGTGCGTAACGAACACAAATGTGACCCCAATTTCTTGTTGCAAACTAATGAGTTCAATTTGCATCTCCTCGCGTAACTTTGCATCCAGTGCACCTAGTGGTTCGTCCAGCAATAGTAGGCGCGGACGATTAACAAGCCCTCTAGCAAATGCCACGCGCTGCTTCTGTCCCCCTGATAGTTCGTGTGGAAAACGATTAGCAAAACCAGAAAGATGCACACTATTCAAGGATTCACTCACTCTGGATTTGATTTCATCGGGCATCTTACCGGACATCTTGAGTGGAAAAGCAACATTGCCCGCTACTGTCATGTGCGGAAACAACGCATAGCTTTGGAACACGGTATGGATAGGGCGTTTTTCAGGCGGCATGCTGACTATGTTGATGCCGTCTAGTAGGATTTGGCCAGAATCAGGCAGATCAAACCCAGCTATCATGCGTAACAGTGTGGTTTTACCGCAACCAGAGGGCCCTAGCAAGGTAAAAAACTCACCTGTCTCAATTGTGATGTTGACGTTGTTTACCGCGGTGAAATCACCGAAGCGTCGTGTCACGTCACGAATTTCAAGTAACGCCATAGCCTCGTTATTTAAAAAACCGGAATCCTATCAAAATTCATCGACGAATTTACAAGGCAAATCTTTGAGATGCCACTATTGCCACAACTGCCAGAGTATCAATGCAGTCAATAGAATCAAAAGAACAACCAACAAGCGGCTCTGTCGTTTATCTTCTATCAGCAATTCCGTCATTCTTTTCTCTAACTCTTGGGTGCGATCCTCGCTCAATGTGTGGTACATCAAGCGCGGAAATTGTGGTAGCATCACGGCCCAGTTCGGTGCTTCCTTTTTCAGGCGGTCAAGCATCCCACGCCAACCGATTTGCTCGGACATCCAGCTCCCCAAATATGGGTTGGCTGTTGACCACAGGTCTAGGTCTGGGTCAAGATCTCGTCCAAGTCCCTCAACATTTAGTAGTGTTTTTTGCAGCATTACCAGTTGTGGCTGGACTTCGACATGGAATTGTCGTGAAGTCTGGAATAACCGGAATAGTACGCGACCGAAGGAAATTTCCTTTAGTGGCCTATCAAAAATTGGTTCGCATACTGCACGGATTGCACTTTCGAAGTCGTCTACCCTAGTATCCTTTGGAGCCCAACCTGCCTCGACGTGGGCTTGCGCAACACGTCTGTAGTCACGGTCGAAAAAAGCTAGGAAATTTTGCGCTAGATAATTCTTGTCTTCGTCAGTAAGTGTACCCATGATACCGAAATCAACAGCAATATAACGACCGTCTTCTCCAACAAAAATATTTCCTGGATGCATATCAGCATGGAAATAGCCATCTCTAAACACTTGGGTGAAGAATATTTCTACTCCCATTCGGGCAAGCTTTGGAATATCTATACCCTGCTCACGTAGTGCTGATACATGGCTGATGGGCGTACCTTTCACTCGTTGCATTACCATGACCTCGGAATCGCAATAATCCCAATATACTTCTGGCACCAATAACAACGGCGAGTCAAGAAAGTTGCGCCGCAGTTGGCTGCAGTTGGATGCCTCCTGCGTAAGATCAAGTTCATGATCCAAATGATGAGCGAATTCAGATACCACTTCTCGTGGCTTTAGGCGTTTACCATCGGGTAACAAAGTTTCAACCATCCATGCACCGCTGTCCATCAAAGCAATATCGTTTGCAATTATTTTAGCAATCCCAGGGCGTAGAACTTTTACAGCGACTTCAGAATTATCGTGCAGTACCGCAAAGTGCACCTGGGCAACCGAAGCACTGGCTATCGGATCGGGATTAAACTCCAAGAATACTTCGTTAACCGATTTACCATATACCCGTTCGAGAGTAGCAATTACGAGGCTAGAAGAAAAAGGTGGAACCTGATCCTGAAGTTTGGCCAGCTCATTGGCAATATCATTTGGCAACAGGTCACGGCGGGTAGAGAGCATCTGACCAAACTTTATAAAAATGGGCCCCAACGCTTCTAGTGCCAAACGCAGGCGCTCAGCACGCGGTCTTTCTAGTCTCCGCCAGAATGTTGCCGGTCTAACTAGGGTCCGCAATATACGTGCCCATACACGACCGGGAAAAAACTCTTCGAGGCCAAAACGAAAAGCTACATTGAGTATTTTGATAAGACGAAAAAAACGCATTTACTTTGCGAACAACAGTTCATCCATTGTTAAATATTCTTCTAAGGATTATTAAGATTCTATCTTATAATTTTTTCTATTCGCTTCTCCAACTGCTCCACATCACTCCTTAATGCACCAACCTCACTAATGAATCCATGTACATGGATAGATTTGGCCAATAGTGGTTGTTCTTCCATCCAGTACTCCACCAGTGTTTCCGATAGATTACGAATTGTTTTATTGTGCCACTGCTTAAGGTCTTCACTAGCCTTCACAACGCGGTGAGCAAGAATGTCGCCTATAATTCCACTTAAATCTTGCTCCATATCCCAGTGTAGGTTCTTGCTAATTCTAAGAAGTTCTTCAGCGAAGGCGCTGTCTCCAGATATACTAATTTTACGGTAGGCCTCTTCGTCATGAGCAAGCAAACATGGTAGCAAACCAAGATCCAAAGTGATGGTAGTATCGATAGTGGCACAACTCATCGCAGCTAATAATTCTCCACTGGCATGTACAGTCAGGTTGATATCAAGAAAGGGTAAAATGCAAAACCGTACAGTCTTACCTGCATAAGGCCGAAGCCGTTTACTAGCCCAGCTTTCGCTGCGTAACAAGTGGTTAAATGGAGCTAACGCGAAAGTAGCAAGCATGACGATTTTGGGAACCCAGGAGACTTATTAAATTCTAGCCAGCAACCTAACAAACCTGTAGTCTTTAGGCTCTCACTGTACATGAATAACCAAGGTTGGAAAGACCAGTATTTTTTCATGAATAACTCCAAGTGTGTGAGGAAAAATAAGCAGAATATTATTAATTCCCACACGGATGTTTCATCTGCTGAGTTACAAAACCACATTATATCCTTATTCCACCGGT
Organism: Nitrosospira sp.; assembly: GCA_003230615.1. Lineage (GTDB taxonomy): Bacteria > Pseudomonadota > Gammaproteobacteria > Burkholderiales > Nitrosomonadaceae > BJGV01. Next base: position 9,178 of record QIFK01000046.1, read on the forward strand.
GTTAAATACGTCATTGCACCAAAGATAGATTGAGTGAAAATGATACTCGTGTTAATTCAGCTATTGTTTACATATATGCCCGTTATGCAAAATCTGTTTGGCACAACTGCCATTGATATCTCGGCATGGGTATGTATCGTTGCTTTCGGTATATTGTTATTTACTGCAGTTGAAATTGAAAAGTACCTGATCCGTAAGAAAAACTAGATTCTAAAATTTGAACCCTCGATGCAGTGCAACTACTCCAGCGGCAAGATTGAAGTATTCAACCCGCTCGAAACCAGTATGCTGCATCAGTTGCTTTAATTCTTCCTGAGAAGGATGCACACGAATAGACTCAGCCAGATAACGATAGCTATTTTCATCATTGACAATAAATTTACCTATAGCTGGCAATACTTTGAATGAGTAGTTATCATAGAAAGCCTGTAGTGGCTTCCATACTTTGGAAAATTCAAGCACTATGACACAGCCACCAGGTCGCAGCACTCGTAGCATTTCTTTTAATGCTACGTCTTTGTGGGTCATATTTCTGAGACCAAAAGCAACACTCACACAATCAAAATAATTCTCGGGAAAAGGCAACTTCTCTGCATCACACTGTGCTACCGAAATGTCCATACCATAATCTAAAATACGGTCACGGCCTATGGTGAGCATGGAATTGTTAATATCAGTGAGCCAGATTTCTCCACTCTCGCCTATGTGTTTAATAAGCAATGTACTCAAATCTGCAGTACCACCAGCAATATCGAGCACTCGACTACCCGCCTTGACGCCACTTGCTTCTACAGCAAAACGTTTCCACAATCTGTGTAGCCCCACTGACATGAGATCATTCATCAAATTATAGCGTTCTGCTACTGAGTCAAAAACACCTGCTACCTTGTGCGCTTTATCAGTTTCAGGAATGGATTTAAAACCGAAATGAGTGGTCTTGATCATAAATGTTTATTTCATTGCGCAACATAGATATGGCTTTTGCATAAACTATGCCAATTGAAGTTGCTTTGTCCTATAGCGTTGATTCTTTTATGTGGGTAATTCTGCAATTGGCTCTCTACTTGCACCCGCCTCATCCATCCTTCGTAGATAATGTTGCCACATATCATTCTGGTCGAGGCCATATCTATAGAACAGATCCCATGAATAGAGTCCTGTATTATGACCATCGGAGAAATTTAGCTGAATTGCGTAACTGCCTACTGGATCAATATGATTTATTTTTACTTTCTGCTTTCCAGTTTGTAATATTTCTTGCCCAGGACCATGCCCACGTACTTCTGCCGAGGGCGAATAAACCCGTAGAAATTCGAAAGAAAATCGAAAAGTCTTTCCATCTTCAAAAGAAACTTCCAGAAACCTGGATTGTTGATGTAATTTTATTTCAATAAGTCTAGGGGTTTTTGTGCTTAGCCCTGCCATAACAGCATTCTCTCAATATAACAGCGCATAATAAACAATTCTAGATACTTAAAACATAAACTTCTCGAGCACATTTTGATTTAATATCTGTTCTTTAATACCAATAAAACTCTGCACAAAATAATATATATCTACTTTTAATCTATATTATTACCCAAGTATTTAGCGTAGGCTGAGCAACTCTACATCAAAAACCAATACTGCATTTGGTGGAATCGAGTCACCAGCCCCGCGCGAACCATATGCAAGATGGGCGGGAATGATTAGAGTTCTCCGCCCCCCGACTTTCATGCCGACAACTCCTTGATCCCAACCTTTAATTACACGCCCCGAACCCAGTGGAAAAGTAAAAGCTGTACCACGATCAAGTGAACTGTCAAACTTCTCTCCTTTTTTTTGCGGTGCGGTTGCATTGTATAGCCAACCCGTGTAGTGAACTTTAAC
>QIFK01000052.1 GCA_003230615.1 Nitrosospira sp.
GATAGATTTGCTCTCGCCAACAATACTATCTCAGTTACTGATGTATCGCAGGGTGTAGGAGATTTGTTAGTTATGGGTCGCTATCGGTTCTTTCAGAGAGAAGATCAAAATATTGCAGCGATAGTGGGTATAAAACTCCCAAGTGGTAACACACGACAACGAACTAACTTTGGCGAAGTAGTTGGAACGCATAATCAGCCAGGAAGTGGTTCTACCGATTTTATATTTGGTTTTGGATATTCGGCACATTTCATTAAAGATTCCATCGGCGTTTCAGCTGATGCTCTTGCCCGTATAAACACTGATGGTGCAAATGAATTTCGCAGTGGCAACTCGGTACTGCTAAACCTAGCATTAAGCTACAAACCGCACAACAGATTCGTCCCCATTGTAGAGTTCAACTTCATCACACAGGATCGTGATAATGAAAACAATGCAGTGAAACGAAACAGTGGTGTTACTTCATTGTTTATAACTCTTGGAACGCGTTGGAGAATAACTGAAAATAACGCAATTTTAGCCGCATTTGCCTTTCCGGCGATTCAAAATTTGCCAGGAATTCAGAATAAGGAGAACTATCGAGTTAACGTGGGATGGTCATATGGCTTTCAGCTTTAAGAGCTTAGTCATTTCGTACAATAATTAGTAATGTGGGACTATCTTAAATCTGAACGTCCACCTCTGGCACAAAGCGGACGTTGATCTCGACGCAACGACAAGCAACGTAATCCTAGCGAAATGATTCAGTGATATTTAGACCGTACAGGATTAAGGTAAATTAGATGGGCGGTTACAAACGGGTTGCAAACAATGGATAGAATCAATATAACTTATTGATTCTATTTTTATTTATAGCGCAAGTCCACCACTCTTCTAAATTTATAATAGATCATCTCTTCTTATGGCTGACTGGATTGACGGATGTGCACAATCGCTTCTTTCATATGTTTGGTAGCAACATCGGCATGTCCCATTTTGGCGTGTTCAATAGCTTCCTTTAAATGTTTGACACCTTCTGTCATGTGCTTGTGTGCATCCGCATGTGCTTTTTCTGCTTTTTTAGCATGATTGAGCGCCACTTTAGCATGCTGGAGCAGTACCTTTGCATGTCCATCTTCCCCGTGGGCCTGGGCCATCCCTGCATGTTCCATTGCTTGCGCTGTATGGTGCTCGGCATTGGCCTGAGCGCTTAGGAAAAGTGTAAAAACGCCAATTACAAAAGTAGTCAATATGTGTTTCATGATTAAATCTCCTTAAAAGAAATTAAACATCGATCGGAACACTCTATACTTCGTACCTTTTCCTACAATGACAATAATAGATATTGATATTTTTTCTATTATTTCAAGACACATTGCATCGCATTGCATTTATAACACAATTTTTGATTTTTGACTAAATGGTACATGTTTACTAAATCTATTTGACCCATGTCACTGAGTAGCATCGAATGGCATCTTGTAACGTAGATACCTGTTAAAATTTGAAACAAGTGAAATTTTTTGATGAAAGCTGTTTCTCAAACAAAACCTGTCATGCCTGCTAAGCGACGTATACGGATCATGATGTTCGTCATTTTACTTATAGTGCTGATTACTAGTGCTTGGGTCTGGCGTAACCAGAGTACACGGGCCAACACGAGACCGACAGAGGTAGGAACAGTCCCGATTATAAGCGCCACAGTTATACAGAATGATGTGCCGATTAAACTTACAGCTAATGGTACTGTGTCTGCTCAGCAGAAGGTCGAAGTGCGACCGCAGATCAGCGCCATAATTAAAGCCGTACATATCAAGGAGGGACAGTTCGTACATAAGGGTGACAGATTGTTCACGCTTGATGCACGAACAGAAAACGCCAATCTCAGCAAAGCTAAAGCACAACTTGCTAAATCCAATGCAGAATTAGCGAATGCTGTGCGCAACCTTAAACGCCAACGGGAACTATTCCAACAAAAATTCATTTCGCAGTCTGCTCTCGATATGGCTCAGAACCAAGTCGACAGTTTGCAGGGCCAGGTTGATTCTGATCGAGCTACCGTACAAGCAAATCGTGTGATGCGCGGTTTCACTGAAATTACCGCACCTATTTCCGGGCGTACTGGAGTCATTCCGGTACATCCTGGTAGTTTGGTGCAGCCGAACATCGCTATCCCTGGCAGTCTGACACAACCACGCAGTGCTGTCTTAGTAAGCATCACGCAGATTGATCCAATTAATGTCAGCTTCACATTACCGGAGCGTGAACTTGTAGCTTTGCAACAAGCACTCGCTAAAGGTGATATTCCAGTTAGTGCAAAACTGGATATAGCTGGAAAACCGTTGCTTAAAGGACGGTTAATATTTGTAGACAATACGGTTGATACGGAGAGTGGAAGTATTCAGCTTAAAGCAGAGTTTTCTAATACAGATCAACGCCTCTGGCCAGGTATGTTTGTAACAGTGATGCTGGCACCGGACATGCTAGTTGGCGCCCTCACAGTTCCTGTACAAGCAGTGCAAACTGGGCCGGAAAAGAAATTCCTTTATGTAATCGGAGAGAATAGTAAGGTAACATCGCAGACGATCAAAGTTCGCTTAATCCAGGATGGGGTTGCTGTGATAGAAGGCGCAGTACCAGGTGCGCGCATTGTTTTGGAAGGTGCACAGAACCTCAGGCCGGGTAGTACGGTGGTAGAAACACAGGCCACAGGTGGTGAGGTTGGACCTGGCAATAATGTGAGCAAATTTGTAGATCAGCGCACTCCGGGCAAAACCGGCAGAGCAGCAAACAAATAATGAACCTCTCCGAATTATGTATCCGCCGTCCAGTCATGACGGTGCTGTTATCAGCTGCTGTAGTAGTAGCTGGTATCATTGCCTATCGTGAATTGCCTATTGCTGCGCTACCAAGTTACGACTCTCCTACCATTTTAGTTAGAGCATCACTTCCTGGTGCCAGCCCTGAGATTATGGCTTCATCGGTGGCTACGAAACTAGAACGAGAGTTCTCTATCATCTCTGGACTTGCAGTAATCAGTTCTTCAAGCACGCTGGGTAACACTTCGGTCACGTTAGAGTTTGAACAAAATCGCGATATTGATAGTGCCTCTATTGATGTGCAAGCAGCACTACTACGCGCGCAGCGCGCCCTACCGATCGAAATGACCTCACCACCATCTTACCGTAAGATCAACCCAGCAGAATCATCTATTCTGTTCCTTGCCTTATCATCGCCTTCAATGTCACTTTCAAACCTGAACGATTTTGCTGAAGACCTTATTTCGCCAACACTTTCCACGCTTCCTGGCGTGGCACAAATTGGAATCTATGGGCAGAAAAAATATGCTGTACGTGTGCAGGTGGACCCTAATGCACTCGCTGCACGTAATTTGGCTATTGATGACATTGCTACAGCACTAGGCAGTGCAAATCCCAATTCTCCAATTGGTACACTCGATGGACCACGACAATCTCTTACTATTCAGGCAAACCGTCAGCTTAATAACGCTGATGCTTTTGCAAAATTAGTTGTGGCTATCTCTCCAAGCGGTAGTCCAGTCAGACTTTCAGATGTGGCCACGGTTAGAGATAGCGTGGAATCTGTTAAGACTGCTAGTTGGACCAATGGCGAACGCTCTATCACGCTATCTGTGAAACGCCAACCAGGAAGCAACACTGTTGAAACCGTAGATGCCATTAAGGCAGTGCTACCAGGACTCATTGCTCAGATGCCCTCATCAGTTCAACTCAGGCTAACCGGTGACTACTCAACTTCAATTAGAAACGCTATTCATGACGCACAATTCACACTGATAATTACAATTGCTTTAGTCGTGCTGGTGATTTTCTTATTCCTGCGTAGACCTACAGTTACCTTTATCCCGGCACTCTCAGTACCAATTTCACTGTTAAGTGCAGTAGCATTAATGCGTGTTTTTGGCTATAGCCTGGATAATATTTCGCTACTCGCTATCACTCTTGCGGTCGGCTTGGTAGTAGATGACTCCATAGTAGTGCTTGAAAATATTGTACGTCACATTGAAAAAGGAGTGCCCCCATTACAAGCGGCACTGCAAGGATCTAAAGAAGTAAGCTTTACTATCATCTCAATTTCACTCTCGCTGGTCGCTGTATTTATCCCTATTTTTTTTATGCCTGGTGTAATTGGATTGCTCTTCCATGAGTTTGCTGCAGTAGTGGGAGTCGCGGTCTTGATGTCGGCTGTAGTGTCGCTTACTCTGATCCCGATGATGGCCAGCCGCTATCTTGTTCAGCACAAACCCGATGGGCACAGCATGAAATTGACCGAATGGTTCGCGTGCGGATTTAACAAAACGTTATCTTTTTATGAACATACACTTGATTGGGCTTTGTACCATAGAAGAATAACCCTTGGCGTGGCAATCGGGACATTTGTTGCTACAGGCGCATTATTTATCGTTCTACCCAAGGGTTTTTTCCCCGAGGAAGATATTGGAAGAGCAAGAATCTCAGTAGAGACAGTTGAAGATATATCTTTTCCCGCTATGACTAAATTATTACAACAAACTAGCCATATAATCCGTTCCAATCCAGCCGTTGACACCCTTGTTGCGTATGCCAATGATAGCCATAACGCAGTCTTGTATATGGGTCTTAAACCACGTAGTGAGCGCCCACCTATGGACAAAGTTCTAGAGGATTTACGCAATGAAGTACGTGTTATCCCAGGTATTAAAGTTTTTTTCAATCCCATCCAAAACCTTAGGCTAGGTGGCCGTACCAGCAAAAGTCGTTATCAGTACGTCATACGTAGCGTACACGCTGAAGATTTACATACAGCTGCTACAGGCATCATGTCACACATGATGCAAAAAAAAGCTGTTTTTCGTGATGTTACTAGCGATGCACAATTAAAAGGTCTACAGGCACGTCTCAATATCAATCGTGACAAAGCCAACCTGTTAGGCGTACAGATCGCTGATATTCGTTCCGCACTTTATAGTGCTTTCGGTGAGCGACAGGTATCAACAATTTACACATCAAGCAACAGTTATCAGGTTATTTTGCAGGTAGCGGACGAACATCGTGTTGATGAAAGAAGCCTTGGTAAGATATATGTTCGTAGCAAAAATAATACGATAGTTCCGCTATCAAGCGTTGCCTCAGTAGAGCGTGAGGTCGGACCGATCTCTATCAACCATGCCGGACAGCTGGAGGCGCAAACAATTTCTTTCAACCTTGCCCCTGGCGCCTCACTGAGCGATGCCACTAAACATATAGATCAGTTTAGAAATGATATTAATATGCCGGCAGGTATACTAACAAATTATGCCGGAGATGCTGCTGCATTCCAATCTTCGCAGACCAGCCTAGTGGTATTAATCGTCGCTGCAATACTAGTTATATATGTATTACTTGGCGTGCTATATGAAAGTTATATCCACCCAATTACGATACTTTCCGGGCTTCCCTCGGCGGCAGTTGGTGCGCTAGCAATGTTATGGTTATTCAATATGGAGCTTTCAATAATTGCCATGATCGGTATCTTGATGTTGATCGGCATAGTCAAGAAAAATGCCATCTTGATGATCGACTTTGCGCTCGATGCACAGCGCAACAGTAATATGGAGCCGCATGAGGCAATCCGAACTGCCTGTTTGTTGCGCTTCAGACCAATCATGATGACTACTTCGGCGGCGCTAATGGGTGCGATTCCTATTGCTTTAGGTCTGGGTGCAGGTGCTGAATTACGTCAGCCACTAGGACTTGCAGTAGTTGGAGGGCTTTTATTCTCACAAGCTATTACGCTTTTTATCACGCCAGTCATCTACCTCTATCTGGATCGCTTTTCTGGCAACGGACCTATCAAACGAGGAATAGATCAAGAAATTAGTCTTAGCAAAAACTAATAATATCCCCCCTAGAAAAGTGCCACCATTCACTTATATATCTGTTCGATTCTGTCATATCTAACCTTCGAATAAATTTATGACTCCATCTAAACCAACATGGTTGATCGTGTACGTAGCATTTTTCTGAACGATAGGCTTAGCGTGATAGGCGATACTTACCCCTGCTTCTGCCATCATTTGCAGGTCATTGGCACCATCACCGATAGCAACTAACTGATCTCGTCTTAAACCCAGTTCGTTGCGAACATGTTTTAGCGCTTCGGCTTTTCCCTGTGCGCCTACGATTACTCCCATCAGCCTGCCTGTGAGTTTACCATTCACAATCTCAAGCATATTGGCAGCAGCATAATCTAATCCCAACTTTTCTTTTAATCTGTCAGTGAAAAAAGTGAACCCCCCCGAAATAAGCATCGTTCTGATGCCAACAGTTTTCAACCGTTTCAGCATCTTTTCAGCGCCAGGATTTAACTTCAGTCTTTCATCGTAAACCCTGTGTAGCATATTCTGATCCAGACCTTGAAGTAGCGCCACGCGGCGTTTAAGACCTTCAGAAAAATTAATTTCACCACGCATTGCTTTAGAAGTAATTTCTGCCACCTGAGCCTTGATGCCGTGCATATCAGCAATCTCATCTATGGACTCGATCCCTACAAGGGTTGAATCCATATCCATTGCTACTAGCCTAAAATCAGCAAGTTTGACTGATTGCTCCACAAAAGCGTAATCAAGTTTAGCATCGAGACAATACAACGGTATGCCGTCCTGCCGACTTGCACCTACCAGTCGAAATGCACTCCCGGTAATACGTTCTATGCAGCTTGCAGAAGAGAGCTTTGCAAGCGACCTTAAGTCGCTAGTCTCAATTTCAAGCCCCTGGATAATGAGATCCATACAGTAGTTCCCCTCAGAATAAACGCAATGATTTTAGCTTCATCTACCAATAAAACGAGAATAAATTTTCGTTTGAATTGTAGCGCCACATTTTGGATTGTTCATGAACACCGTAAATTTACTAGATCCTCTATCCACTTAACTCCTCAATTAAACTCTTGATTCGAACTACTCGCTCCGCAATGCTCTCCATTTGTACCTGTATTTTTAAACGGTCAGGACCAGAAAGTTTATATTCACTGTTATGTTGAATAAGCTCAATGATTTTCCCTGCGTCCACCTTTGGGCTAGTAGCAAATTGCACTAATATATTCTCAGCGGTAGCGTCTATGCGCAAAATGCCCAAGGGCCTTGCTGCAATACGTAAACGATGACATTCCAACAATGTTCTGACCGGATCGGGAAAGAGACCAAAACGGTCGACTAGTTCCTGCTGCATGTCATCTAACTGATCACTGTTTTCACAATTAGCCATGCGCTTATACAACACTAGGCGCTCGTGTATATCGTTACAATAGTCATCCGGTAGTAAGGAGGGCGCATGTAAATTGATTTCTGTGGTAACACCTAGAGGGTGTTGCATATCTGGTTCGCACCCTTCTTTCAAAGATTTTATGGCTGCATCTAACAAGGTGCTATAGAGATTGAAACCAACCTCATGCATCTCACCACTTTGAGATTCACCTAGCACTTCTCCTGCACCACGAATTTCTAGATCATGCATGGCGAGATAATACCCTGCGCCTAATCCCTCCATCGTTTGGATAGCATCAATACGTTTCTTAGCTTGTGTACCTAACGCTTCTTCTTCCGGTACAAGCAGATATGCATATGCTTGGTGGTGGGATCGACCGACTCGCCCACGAAGCTGGTGCAATTGTGCAAGACCAAATTTATCCGCACGATCAATGATAATAGTATTGGCACTAGGAACATCAATCCCAGTCTCGATGATGGTGGTACAAAGAAGCATATTGAACTGTTGTCGATAAAAATCTCTCATCACATGTTCTAGATCACGCTCGCGCATCTGCCCATGAGCAATTTGAATGCGTACTTCGGGTAATAGTCGCGTAAGACTATCATGCGCGGACTGTATAGTTTCTACTGCATTGTGCAAATAATAAATCTGCCCGCCACGCTTTAATTCTCGCATGCATGCCTCTCGAATGACTCCTTTAGAAAAACGACTAACAAAAGTTTTGATGGCAAGCCGCCGCTGAGGTGCAGTAGCAATCACAGAGAAATCACGCAAACCTTCTAATGACATGGAAAGTGTGCGGGGAATCGGTGTAGCGGTTAGTGTCAACACGTCTACTTCAGAACGAAGGTTTTTAAGCTGATCTTTCTGACGTACGCCAAATCGATGTTCTTCGTCAATGATGACCAATCCTAGATTTTTGAACTCCACACTTTTCTGGATCAGTTTGTGAGTCCCAATCACGATATCTACTCCACCTTGAGCTAAACCTTTTAGTACCTGAATTTGTTCTTTGGCTGAGCGAAAGCGTGACATCTGTGCTATTTTTACTGGCCATTCGTGGGCAATTAAACTGAAACGATCTGAAAAATTCTGGAAATGCTGTTCTGCTAGTAACGTAGTAGGTACAAGTACCGCTACCTGTTTACCATCAGCAACGGCAACGAAAGCTGCTCGCAATGCCACTTCTGTCTTGCCAAAACCTACATCTCCACAGATCAGTCGGTCCATTGGTTTGCTTGAAATTAAATCCTCGATCACTGCATGGATGGCAGACGCCTGATCGGGTGTCTCCTCGAAAACAAAACCTTCTGTAAAGGCTTCGTAATCATGCTGCCTGAATCCAAACGAATGGCCCAAACGAGAAGCTCTCTGTGCATATAAATTTAGCAGTTCTGCAGCCGTATCACGTACTTGCTGCATTGTTTTACGCTTAGCCTTGTCCCATTGGTTACTACCAAGCTTGTGCAATGGTGCTGCTTCTGATGTCGCGCCACTATATCGCCCAATAAGATGTAGTTGCGAAACCGGGACATAGAGTTTATCGCCACCATCGTATTCTAGCGATAGAAATTCACTCAGTTGCCCATGGTGGCCGTTTCCCATATCCATATTCACTAAGCCTGAATAGCGACCAATACCATGTTGTTCATGCACTACTGGTTCGCCAAGCTTTACTTCAGACAGATCTCGTAGCATGGTATCTGCCACAGATGTTATATTGCGTGTCTCACGCTCACGGCTCTTATAAATATGCAGAGCATAAAGTTCGCTTTCAGTAATAAAGGTGAACCCTTCTTCGGTTAGAATAAAACCTTTGCGCAGTGGAGACACACTAAGCATAAAAGGTTCCGTACTTGCTAAAAATTGAGCGTAGTCTTCACAAATATCAGGACACAGATCATATTGCTTCAGATAGTCAATGATTAACTCTCTTCTTCCTAGACTCTCCGCTAAAAGCAACACGCGCTTACTAGACAGCGTAAATTCAGCAATAAATGCAGCGAGTTTTTCTGTGGGATTGGTGGCACGGCGATCAATCTGGATAGGAGGTAGGCTGCTGGTAAGATTTTGGGTTTTGGAATTTGACTCCTGAAGTTCAGATTGAATCTTGATTCGCGGATATGGTTTTAGTGCTCCGAAGAATTCTTCTGTCGTGATAAACAAATCTCCCGGTGGCAATAGAGGTCTATTGTTATCACCACATAACAACTTATAGCGCGACAGAGTATCACGCCAAAAGTTCTCTATTTCTGAGTGGATGTCGTGATGCAAACACAACAACATAGAACTTGGCAAGTAATCAAATAACGTGGTGGACTGCTCGAAAAATAACGGCAGATAGTATTCAATACCTGCAGGTGCAACGCCTCTACCTACATCTTTATAAATCTGACTCCTGGATGGATCGCCCTCAAATTTCTCGCGAAAATTGCCACGAAAACGAGCACGACCATCCTCATTAAAAGGAAACTCACGAGCCGGTAATAGTCGTATTTCATCTACTGGATAGATGCTTCTCTGCGTGTCTACATCAAAAGTACGGATAGATTCTATTTCTTCATCCATTCTATCAATACGATAAGGTAGCGGACTACCCATTGGAAATAAGTCTATCAGCCCGCCACGTACGCTATATTCCCCTGGTGAGAGTACCTGCGTTACATGAGTGTAACCTCCCAGAGTTAACTGACCACGCAATAATTCCAAAGCTAGCTTTTCTCCCCGTTTAATAAAAAAAGTGTGTGCAGCAAGAAATTCCCGTGGTGGCATGGGGTAAAGTGCAGTGGTAACAGGGACGATCAGTACATCACAGGCATCAATCATGACTTGGTAAAGCGTAGCAAGCCGCTCAGAAATTAAGTCATGGTGTGGAGAGAAAGTATCATATGGAAGTGTTTCCCAGTCAGGTAACAAGTGAATCTTTAACTCAGGTGAGAAAAAAGGAATTTCTTCCAATAATCGTTGTGCCGCTACTGCGCTGGATGTAATGATGACGATAGGCTTTGCTTGTTGCGCCATTTTGGCAAGAACAAAAGCATCCCCAGAACCATCAAAACAAGAATAGTAGGTTATTAAACCAGGTATAGGAGCGATAAACTTGGATTGCATTTGATTTCATAATAAATGGACAATTGAAACAACAAGTCGAAACTTTTCTATTCAATTCGAGCATTATATGTTAGTTCTCTAATTGTGTTCTTTTGTAAATTGATACTAGAATTTCTATAGCCTCATGTAAGCTAAAGTTTTTCTATCAAGATGTAAATAGTTAAACTGGAGCCCAATAATCTAGTGTGAGTTGCAGGGTAGTATTACCACTGTACTCGTTGATTTGAAGGCGATAAATTGCATCTATTGTTTTAGGAAGAGAGTCATGGTAAAAAAATAGCATCGCATCATAAAGATAGCCTGTCTTTTCTTTCCTAGTATTTGAAACATGTTTTCTCAACTTTAATTTTAAGTGCTTCTCGCCAACCACCCGCTGATCCTCCACTCTGAAACGAGAGTTGAATGTAGGATAAGGAAAACCCTGCCCCCATACCTGCTCCGTAAGGTACTGCGCAAATTCAAGATTCATTTCGGATTCGCTCAAATCGCCATCTGTCTCTATGATGTGCATGAGATCGGCAGGGGTAAGTAATGTTTGGGCAGTTTGTTCGAAAGCATCGCGGAATTTTCCAAAATCATTTGACCTCACAGTCAAACCTGCTGCTGCTGCATGACCACCAAATTTAAGCAGCAAGCCAGGATATCGTTTAGAAACCATATCCAATGCATCTCGTAGATGAAATCC
>QIFK01000170.1 GCA_003230615.1 Nitrosospira sp.
GATGGCCCGATTGAGATATTATTTATTGATGGCGCAAAATCATGGAGAGGTATGCGCCATCTTCTAAAGATACTAAACAAGGATTTTATCCCTGGAAAGACTTTACTTGTCTGCCAGGATTATAAATATTGGGGTTGTTATTGGGTACCACTTATGCTGTCAAGGCTTCAAAACTATTTAGAGCCAGTCCATCAAGTACATGATGGTTCCACAGTAGCATTTCGACTAGTAGCAGAGATACCAGAAACACTTATTGATACTATGGAGCAGCATGTTAGCGATATTGATACAGCAGTTGCTTTGGAACATATAGTAGTGGCAAGTAAAATTTCAGAAAATGATGGGGATAATAATGGCAAAAATAATATATTGCTTGGAAAAGTAAAATTCCTGTCTCATCAAGGCAAGAATGAGGAAGCATTAATAGAATTCGACATGCAGGAAAAGTTGTGGCGAACATTTAGTAATACTGCTCAGCTAACAGAGGCGCGAAACTATATTCAGAAAGAGTTAAAAAACTTTCGAAAAGTTCCATTTAGATTCACTGCCGCTCGGTACATAATGAAAATTCCTAACAAGATCCATCAGTTTCTCAGACGTATATGATGCGCTATCATTTCTTAAAGCAACTAAATAGCTGGCGACAAAATTTTCTCTCTTGCAGGCAAAGTCAACTAGTTGACTTGATGCCTGACTGGATTAGAAAAAGCAAACAAATCGATGGGTGAAAGAAGAGAAAGCTACGCGGCTAAGGCAGCTACGGGGAGTAAGTGGACTGGCGCCTCGTCAATCTACATGGTAGTAGTTCAGCTTCTACTGCTAGCCATTCTGGCGCGTATTTTAGAGCCGTCTGATTTTGGTCTTATGGCAATTGTGATGGTCATAGTCGGATTTGCACAGGCGTTTTCTGACGTGGGTATCAGTAACGCTATTATCCATCGACAAGATACAACAGCTGAGCAGCTGTCGTCATTGTATTGGCTCAATATTATTGTTGGCTGTATTGTTTTTTATCTGGTTCTGTCAACAAGCTCACTTGTTGCGAGCTTCTATAGTGAAACTCGTTTAGAGAAACTCATGTTCTGGACGGCATTTGTATTTCTTATTACTCCGTTTGGGCAACAATTCCAGGTTTTACTTCAAAAGGAGCTACGGTTTAAAACTTTGGCGACTATAGAAATAATCGCGGTAACATTTGGCGCGATTGTTTCAATTATTGCAGCAGTTAATTCTCTTGGGGTGTTTTCTCTTGTCCTGGGCCAGTTAGCATCATCTACCGTGAAGTCATTTCTTTTTGCGCGTGTGGGTTGGTATAGCTGGAGACCAGTTTTACGTTTTAGAAAAGATGACCTGAAAGGATATATTGGCTTTGGACTTTTCCAAATGGGTGAGCGCAGTATTGGTTATCTTGGGAAGCAATTGGACAAAATAGTAATAGGAATTATGCTTGGCCCTCAGGCACTTGGTTATTACTCTATTGCTCATCAGCTAATGCTACGTCCATTTCAGGCTTTTAATCCGATAATAACTCGCATAATATTCCCTGTGTTTTCAAAATTTCAGTCAGATAATCAACGCCTAAGAAGGAATTATCTGGAGGTTATTCGCGTTATTGCACTGGTTCTGATGCCTGTTTATATAGGGTTGATCGTTTTGGCTGAATTGTTGCTGACTCTATTGCTGGGCCAGGGTTGGGATGCGTCAATTTCTGTGTTCAGGATATTGGCGATACTCGGAATGTTTTATAGTTTAGGCGACCCTATTGGTAGTCTGTTGTTAGCGAAAGGTAGAGCGGACATAAGTTTTTATATGAATGTAATGGTGATATTTCTATATGGCGCGAGCGTGTGGCTTGGTTCAAGTATGGGGCTTAATGGCATAGCCTGGGCATTGGTTATCGTAACTACTGTTGTGTTTTTCCCAATGGGATTCTGGATTAGATGGCGCCTTATTGGAATGAGGCCTTTAGAGTATTTAAAATCCTTTTTACCCTTTCTGGTGCTTTCCTGCATAGCAGGAGTGGTAGTACTTTTCGTGTCAACTTTCACAAAGTTATCAGCGCCAGCTGTTGAGTTAATGGTTTTACTTGTTATTGGTGCAGGAACGTATTTGGTAATGTTGGTGTTTTTTCAGCGAAAATTACTCAGAAGGCTTTTTGCTCAAGCACGTTTGTAGCGTCTTGCGACACATATTAATTTTTTCCCACTGGGTAATGCAAGAAATTTTGACTTACAGGATTTATTCATAAATGACAGTAGCAGTTTTCTGAGTAGGGTGCAGAAAACTCAGTGGTGTGAATACATACTTCTTAAACAGTAGTCAGGTATGTTGATAATTTTCATATATCTTATGATATTGTATAGTAAGACCGGGTCGATATATGGCGACAATAAGTAATAAAGCGAGAATGACTATATGTGTGGTATAGCAGGATATTTTTTGACAAAGCCTATGACGCTTGCATCTACATTGATGGCAATGAGTTCATCAATTAGGCATCGTGGCCCCGATGATGAGGGTTTCGTTTTTGTCAGTATTAGTAACAAAAAATATCAGACGTATTCTTCGCGTATCAGTCCTTCAGAAGTTGTGGCAAATTGGCCGCAGCTGGTTCCTGACTCAGCCGTCCTGCCACACGAAGTCGCATTGTCACAGGTGCGTTATTCCATTATTGACCTTGGCCCAGCGGGACACCAGCCCATGTGGAGCACCTGTGGTAACGCCTGTTTAACTTTTAATGGCGAAATTTATAATTACATTGAGCTACGTGCTGAATTAACCCTGCTAGGGTATGCTTTCAAAACTCAATCTGATACAGAAGTCTTCTTGACAGGCTATTTGGCGTGGGGAGAGGAAGTTTTCACAAAATTGAATGGTTTTTTCGCAGTAGCTATTTACGATGCCAGAAATAAATCTATATTGCTCGCACGTGATCGTCTGGGTAAGGCAAATTTTTATCTACATCGTGATCCTTCTGGAGGTATATATTGGGCATCTGAAATAAAAGCCTTGCGCGCGGCAAGATGCATAGATGATGAGGAGATTAATACTTCCGCCCTTGCTGATTATTTAATATATGGGTACAGGGATCGAGGTGTTACATTCTGGCGAGAGGTAGAAGATTTCCCGCCTGGCCATTATATCCGGATAGACAAAAGTAGAGACTGGAATCCGGTCTGCTATTGGCAATTACCTAAAAAAAGGTGGGAAACCAATGACATTACTGCTGAAGAGTCATATTCTGGTTTGGCTGATTTGTTGACAGAATCCTTGCAGTTACGTCTGCGTGCTGATGTCCCTGTTGCATTTGAATTAAGCGGTGGTATGGATTCATCTGCACTAGTTGGACTAGCGGCGGGTCGTTTAGGAGCAAAATTTACAACCTGTACTATTGAGTTTCCCCAGGCGCATTCGAATGAAGAACCATATGCGCGCCTTGTTGCAAACCGTTATTCAGATCAAATTGACTATCGGGTGATACAGCCTCCTGTGGACGAATTCTGGAATGAAGCTGATACTTTCGTATGGCTGCAGGAAGAGCCTTTTCATGCACCAAATTTACACACAAACCAGGTGTTACGGCGGGTATTTAAAGAGTCTGGTATTGATGTCGTAATTACTGGTGCGGCAGGTGATGAAATGCTAGCCGGTTACGCGGGTGATTATCTTGGCCCGTACTTGCGTCATCTGCTCATGAAAGGAAAATTAAAGGAATTTTCACATGAAATATATGCAAATAGTGAAATACCCCTTTTTAGGGGGCTGGTGGGTTTAATTCTGGACAAAATACTCCCTGAAAAGCAACGTGCGTTATTTGGTAGTTGGCGACGAGGTGAATACAGGCTTTTGGCAAAAGTTTTATTGCCAGGCGTGTTAGATGCACCTTTGCCATTGTTAAGTGAGATGGCAGGGAATTCATTTCACGACCGGACAGTCAACAATATGACGCACCGGCGAATGAATTATTGGTTGCGATCTGGCTCCAAGTCAAATTACGGGATTCCTATTGAAACAAGGGCTCCGTTCCTGGACTATCGAGTTGTCGAATATTGCTGTCAGTTACCACCAGAGTATTTGATTCATGATGGATGGCACAAATTTGTTTTACGAAAAGCGGTTGAACAGTACTTACCTGACGAGGTTACCTGGCGGCGCAATAAAATGGGTTTTCCATTTCCTTATCGTGAGTGGCTTACAGCGAGTAAAGCTGTCTTTTTTAAAAACTCACAGGGTATAGATTGCCCGTATATAGATAACAAAACTCTATTTCAGTATTACGACGAATTTGTACAAGTTGCACCAGTTACATTGTGGCGATTAATTTCAGTTGTGCTTTGGTGGCGAAGAGTAATTGAAGGTAGAGAGATTTATGCATCCTAACGGAAGTGCAGGATAATCATGGTATATATAGAGCGACATGGCAGGTTATATGGAAGCTAAACAATCGTTACGAGTTGTACATAACTACCCGGTCTGGCTACCTAAAACCATGACATGGCTCCATAATCAGGTGGTTGAACTGGAGCGCCTGGGTGTAAATAACACGATTCTCTGTGAGCGCGTCGAAAATCAGGATCTTTTTGGTGACGTTAATCTAATTGCTCTTTCGAAAGTATCCCGTATTCGCAGAGTTTGGGAACTTGGGCTGCGAAAGACAGGTTTTCGCAACCACCTTGAATTTTATCTCCGGGCATTAAAAAATAGTAATGTCGACTTGTTGCACTCCCATTTCGGTCCTGTCGGTTGGGCTAATCTAGTTCTCGCCCGTCGGCTTGGGATACCTCACGTAGTAACTTTTTACGGAAGCGATGTCAACATGCTACCGAAGCAAGACCACAGGTGGAAGCGTCGCTACAGTAGCCTTTTCAATTCGGCTAATTTGTTTCTATGTGAAGGACCTCATATGGCCAAAATGCTTGTTCAGCAAGGGTGTCCCAAAGATAAGATTAAGGTACACCACTTTGGCATTGACCTTGATAATATTCCATACCGTCCGAGGCAATGGAAACCTGGGGATATTCTTAAAGTCCTGTTAGCAGCTACATTTCGCGAGAAAAAAGGGCTGATATATGCTATCGAGTCACTGGGAAGAATTCAGAGTAAAATTCCGCTTGAAATTACTATTATTGGAGAAGCAACACAGGAGCCGCGTAGTATAGAGGAGCGCCGTAGTATTATATTGACTCTGAATAAAACTGGATTGATGGAGAAAACACGCTTACTTGGATTTCAGCCACAAGAAATTTTATGGAAAGAGGCGTTTGAGCACCATCTTTTTTTCTCCCCAAGTGTAACTGCTACTGATGGAGACACAGAAGGTGGTGCGCCGGTGTGCTTGATGGAAATGATTGCCAGTGGAATGCCTGTAGTAAGTACAACTCACTGTGATATTCCATTTGTGCTAGGAGATGAAATGAATCCATATCTTGCTCCTGAAAAGGATGTTGATAAACTTGTGAATATACTAAACGATATTATTTCAGGATGGCCTGCTGTTATTAATCGAGTTGAAGCCAGTCGTAGGAGAATGGAACTAAACTTTAATTTAAAAATCAGGACATCACATTTGCTTGATGAATATCTCTCTTTATCAGGTAAAGACAACAATGGTCAATAGTAACAAAATTATATACCTTCTTTACGAAGGACTGCCTGTTACAGTTATAGAATCACAGGTAATAAATCATGTGCTTGCGATGAGGGAGGCAGGCATCAATGTTGAACTATGGAGTTTTGCCTGTACTCGCAGTGATTTCAAGGTAGCAAAGTACCGTGAGCAAGTATTACGCAAGAAAGGATTCAATCTTCGTCTTTTTCGAGGTGTTCGTGCAGCAATACCTTTTTCGATATTTATGAATGCACTCTTACTTGCTATTGCGATTAAACGATGGGGAATGGGTGTTCGTATTATTCATGCGAGGACAGAGTTTAGCGCATCAATTGCATCTTTAATAAAAGTATATTTCAAATATATGATAATATGGGATGCAAGAGGGGATACTTTTGCTGAAGCAATGCTATTATCCGAATCTTGGCCCTGGTATAAAAAAATTCTACTGAAGTACAAGCTTTTTCGTACTGAACGAAACTTGCTGATATCCAGAAAATATAGTGATTACGCATTGTTTGTAACTGAAGAGCTTCAACAAATTCTTGCTCCACAATACCCCAGGACAAAAAGCTCTGTTATATCTTGCGCTGCTAATGCCGATCAGTTTTATTTTGATCCTGAATTGAGAAGAAGAAAACGCTCGGATCTGGGTATTGCAACAAACGAATATGTCTTTATATACAGCGGTTCTCTGACTAAATGGCAATGCTTCCCGGAAACAGTAGATTTATTGCGGCCATTAATGGAGCTTCACTCCCATATAAAATTTGTTATCCTTACGCCTTCACCGGCAGAAGCTCTTGTTTATTTTCCACGATCAATACAGAGTCAAGTGATATGTAAATCTGTAGGGTTGCAAGAAGTTAATTCGTATCTAAATGCTTCCGATATTGCGATATTTTTACGTAATGAGAATGCAGTTAACTTTGTTGCGTCACCAGTAAAATATGCCGAATACTGTATGGCAGGCCTTCCAATAATTATGACGAAGGCGGTCAAATCCGCCTGCAAGACATCAAAACAACTGGAGAATATCGTATGGGAAAATTATCTTCCGCAACTTCCCGATAGATTCAGTGATGAAAAAAGGTTGAATTTATCGTCTTGCGCTGCAGAATTACTGTCTCGGCAAAAAATGAATCCAGTTTACCTGAAAATATATAGCAGGTTACTAGAGAGTAACGGAACTGACGCAAGTAACTGCAAAGAATAATTCCGGTAATATTCGGATGTAAATACAATGCTATTTCAAGCGATCAAAAAGAAGGATAGCTTGCCAGAGAAATTAGTCACGTTGTTTCGTATATTTCTAACCTTTTGTACTGAAACTGTAGGTTTTTTAATTTCGCATGAAGGTGGTATAGTTCGCAAAACTGTGAATTTTAATATTACCCAGAAAATCACTTATTGTGCTTTCCTGAAGTTACGAATTTGTTGAGGATGTAGTCTTTGAAAAATCGAACACCTAAAATTATTCACATGATTAGTGGCCTTACAACCGGTGGTGCTGAAAAAGCGCTATATAACCTTTTGAAAGGCGGTCTTGAAGCAAGCCATCGAAACCATGTTATTTCATTGGGTGGTATTGGTGAGATTGGGTCAGACATACTGCAGTTAGGGATACCCGTCACTGCATTAAACATACGTGGTACTCTACCCTCAATTAGCAGCTTGATTAAACTCAGACAAGTAGTAAGAAAAGTAAAGCCAGATATCATTCAGGGTTGGATGTACCATGGTAACCTGGCAGCGACTCTGGCGAGAACCATGGCTAGATATCGACCTATGCTCGCCTGGAACATTCATTATTCTTTGTATGATCTGAGTTATGAAAAGCCTATGACGCGGAATGTTATTCGAGCAAACCACTATTTTTCTTCAACTCCGGATGCATTATTGTACGTCAGTCAACGCTCGCGAAAATTACACGAGACATTCGGGTTTTCCTCGCAGAAAGCTTTGGTTATCCATAACGGATTTGATGTGCAACAGTTTTCATTCACTCCAAAATCACATCAGCGTATACGTACTGCGCTTGGCATTCCGGATAATGCTTGCGTTATTGGTCATGTGGCTCGGCTACATCCTATGAAGGATCACTCGATGTTTCTGCGAGCAGCTGTAACAATTGCCTTGCGATACCCGGACACTCATTATTTGCTTTGTGGTAAGGATGTTACGTTGCACAACGAATCGCTCCGGCAGATCATCCCAACTGAGGTGCTAAGTCGATTCCATTTGCTGGGAGAGAGAAGCGATGTTGCTGACTTGATGTCCGCTATGGATATATTCTGCTTGAGTAGTGCTTGGGGTGAGGCGTTTCCAATTGTTCTAGGCGAAGCGATGTCGAACATGGTACCTTGCGTGGCTACTGACGTAGGCGACAGTGCATTAATCATTGATGACACAGGTATGATTGTTTCGCCTGGAGACGAAGATGCATTTATTCTCGGTATAGAGCGACTTATAACAATGCCATTGAAAAAACGCCAGGCGATGGGCTTCAATGCACGGGCCCGAATCGAAGCATGCTTTTCATTGGGTGCTATTGTAGAACAATATACTGCGTTGTACGAAAAACTCCTTAAGGAAAAGAGTGTAGAATAATAATGTGTGGCATAGTTGGATATTGGGATAAAAAAGGTGCAGATGAATCTGTAGTTGAGAAAATGGCTATGCAGATTAGGCACCGCGGCCCGGATGATGCTGGCACCTGGTTGAACGAAGAGGGTAAGCTTGCTCTGGCGCATCGACGCCTATCTATCATTGATCTAACTTCTGCTGGCCACCAGCCCATGGCATCACCCTGTGGGCGATTCACATTGGTCTATAACGGTGAAATCTATAATCACCAGGACTTACGTGCTGAGCTGGAAAATGAGGGTGGGCAATTTAACTGGCGTGGCCATTCGGATACGGAGACTTTGTTAGCTGCCCTGCGTCATTGGGGCGTAGTAGGGGCACTGCAGAAGCTTAACGGTATGTTTGCCTTTGCTCTTTGGGACAATGTGGAACGGTCCTTGTTTCTTGCACGGGATCGAATGGGAGAAAAACCTCTTTATTATGGTCATAGCGGCGGTTGCTTCCTGTTTGGTTCAGAACTTAAGAGTCTTGTTGCTCATCCTCAATGGAAAGGCGAAATTAATCGAGATGCCCTGACACTCTACTTGCGTCATAATTATGTACCCGCGCCATGGAGTATCTATCAGGGAATTAGCAAGTTGAAGCCTGCACACTTTGTAGTTATCCGGGAGGCAGGGCAGGTAGTCACCGATCCAGAATCTTACTGGGATCTGGCGCATGTAGCCGAAAGTGACGCATCAGAGGTCAAATTAGTACCGGAAGAGCTTGTTGATGAACTGGAAACGCTGTTACGAGATGCTGTTTCAAGGCGAATGGCAGCAGATGTACCGCTGGGCACCTTTCTCTCGGGTGGATTTGACTCAACCATGGTGACCGCACTCATGCAAGCCCAGTCAACTCGACCGGTCAAAACATTTACCATCGGTTTCCATGAAAAAGGATATAATGAGGCGGTGCACGCGAAGGCTGTAGCAAAGCATTTGGGTACGGATCACACCGAACTCTATGTGACTTCGGAAGATGCCATGGCTGTTATTCCACGTTTACCGACTATCTGGGATGAACCATTCTCGGATTCATCCCAGATCCCGACGCTGCTGGTTAGTGAACTGGCACGACAACATGTAACGGTAAGTCTTTCCGGTGATGGTGGTGACGAACTTTTTTGTGGTTATAGCCGATATACCCAGGGGTATCAGGTATGGCGAGCCTTGCGTTTGTTACCGCCACCGCTGCGACGTGCATTGGGAGGGCTAATGCGGGTTCTACCAGGAGCATCTCTGGAGAGCATGTTCGGATTGCTACCAAAACGTTACCAGATCCCACATCTCGCAGATCGGTTACTAAAACTTGCTGATGTAGTCAGGGTTAGCTCGGGTGAAACGTACTATCATCGACTGGTTTCCCATTGGAAGGAACCGGAAGAGGTGGTTTTGGGTGGAACAGAGCCGCCCACTATTTTCAACTCGCCTGAACAATTACCAAAGCTAGCAGGATTACGTGAACGCATGATGTACATGGACTCGATGACCTATCTTCCTGACGACATTCTGACAAAAGTAGATCGGGCCAGTATGGCGGTCAGCCTGGAAGCTCGTGTTCCATTGCTTGATCATAGAGTGGTCGAGTTTGCGTGGAAAGTACCCATCTCGTTCAAGCAACGAGAAGGTCAGGCGAAATGGTTGTTACGGCAGGTGTTGTACCGTTATGTACCGCGTAAGATTATGGAGCGCCCAAAAATGGGCTTTGGCGTGCCAATTGATCATTGGTTACGTGGGCCGCTGCGGGATTGGGCAGAAGCGCTACTGGATGAAAAACGAATGCGCGAAGAAGGATATTTTAATCCTGTCCCAATCAGAAAAATGTGGGAAGAGCATATTACAGGTAAAAGTCGCTGGCACTATCACCTGTGGGACGTACTGATGTTTCAGGCTTGGCTAGAAAGTATTAAATAGAACTTAATTACAGATGTAAATTCATTTAATTGCGAACGTAAACAGTATATGTATCAACAAAAAACACTGCTATTTGTAGTTAATAAAGCTTCATTTTTTTTGTCGCACCGGCTATTGTTGGCTCTGGAAGCTAAAAAGAAGGGTTACGATGTACATATCGCAACTCCATTAGATGATGATGTGAATATAATAACTGATAAAGGTTTTATTCATCATTCAATAATTATGAACCGCAGCGGCTCGAATCCATTTATAGAGATACGCGCACTCTATTCTCTATATTCACTCTATAAAGAATTAAAGCCTGATCTGATACACCATATTACTATCAAACCTGTTCTCTATGGATCGATTGCTGCTCGTTTGGCAAAAGTGCCAGCCATTGTTAATGCCATTCCCGGGCTGGGCCATGTCTTTACTGAAAAAGGTTTGTTGCCAGCATTGAGAAAAAAACTGGTTGTGTTCGTTTATCGAGTGGCATTGAAGCACAATAACATGAAAGTTATTTTTCAAAATACAGAAAATTACAAATTGTTTCTTGATCAGCAGTTGGTAAGCTACATAAGTGCAATCGTCATAAAAGGTTCAGGTGTGGATATAAGTGAATACTACCCAGAGCCAGAGCCGGTTCAAGATATGCCTTTGGTTATACTGGCAAGCAGAATGCTTTATGATAAGGGTGTAAGTCAATTTGTAGAGGCTGCCAGAATAATTAATTCCGAATATAGTATTGCTCGCTTTGCACTTATTGGTGATACGGATAGTGGAAATCCGAATGCCGTCCCGGTATCCGTGTTAAAAT
>QIFK01000124.1 GCA_003230615.1 Nitrosospira sp.
GGGTGCTCAATCCGATGCACCAATATTTCGGTTTCACGCACGGAAAGCTGTTTTTGTACCACCAAATTTGCAACTTCACTTTGCTTGGCCGAAGGAAGCGCAAGCAAAGCGCGACCATGACCCATATCAATCTTACCTTGCATCATCAACTTTTGTACCGCTGATGGTAGATTGAGCAAACGCAATAAATTGGAGATGGCGCTGCGCGAACTACCCACCGCTTCGCCCGCTGTTTGATGGGTCATACCAAATTCTTTAATAAGCCTCTGAACCCCTAAGGCCTCTTCCAATGGATTTAAATCCTCTCGCTGAATATTCTCGATCAGAGACATGACCAGCGCAGCTTCATCCGCCACTTCGCGGATCAGCGCAGGCACCTCCAATAGTCCCGCCATTTGTGCCGCCCGCCAGCGTCGCTCACCTGCAATGATTTCGTAACGGCCGCCGGAAACTTGTCGTACCAGCACGGGTTGCATCACACCGCGCGCCTTAATGGATTCAGCAAGCTCTGCTAAAGATGCTTTATCCATACTAGTACGCGGCTGGTATTTTCCTGGTTGTAAAAAAGATGTTTTTAGATTCAGCAACGCTTCCCCAACGGCACTAGTATCGCCGTTACCCCCCAACAGCGCGTCCAACCCTCTTCCCAATCCTTTCAATTTCGCCATCTTTGACCTCGTTTCATTCTTATACGTTGTAGCTATGAATTTGGTCTACCCCGGACCGATTCTCAAATAGATGCCACACTAGCGGAATACCTGTTGAGGAGCTCTCCCGCCAAAGCGAGATAAGCTTGCGTACCTTTTGATAATTTATCGTGGTACAACCCCGGTTTACCAAAACTAGGAGCCTCCGCCAACCGCACATTGCGCGGAATTACAGTGCGGTAAACTTTGCTGCCAAAATGATCCCTTAGTTGATCCGACACCTGCTGCGTCAAGGTGCTGCGCGGGTCAAACATCGTGCGTAACAAACCCTCAATCTCTAACACGGGGTTTAGATTGGCGCGTACCCTTTTTATGGTATTCACTAAGTCGCTTAGCCCTTCCAGCGCATAGTATTCACATTGCATCGGGATCATCACAGCATGCGCTGCGCACAGACCATTGAGCGTAAGCAAATTTAGGGCTGGTGGGCAATCAAGAAGGATAAAATCATATTCACTTTTTACTTTTTCCAGAGACTCTCTCAAGCGCATTTCACGCCGAGGCAAACCTACCATTTCTATCTCGGCGCCAGCCAAATCACGATTAGCGGGAATCAGGTCATACTTGCCACTAGTCGAGGTTATACGTGTATCCGCGATGCGTTGGTTGTTCACCAATGCATGATAAACGGTGCGTTGTAGCTTGCGTTTGTCCACACCGCTGCCCATAGTAGCGTTACCCTGCGGATCTAGATCAACCAACAATACGCTACGCTTCGCAGCTACAAGGCTCGCGGCTAGATTCACGCTTGTGGTGGTTTTTCCTACTCCGCCTTTCTGGTTTGTTATCGCTAAAATTTTTACCACTCCATGCTCTCCTAAATCAGCGCCGCCTTAAACAAAAAATTCATCCGATCAAGCCCTCCATGAAACAACTATGTCTATATTCGTTTAATGATTACCAAATGTCGCCTCGCTTCAAGACCCGGAACCATAACGGGAAACACTTTATCAATGACAAATTGTGCCGGAAATTGTGCTAGATCTTCTTGAGGGCAAGCACCCTTCATTGCCACAATCTTTCCCGCTCCAACACCCTCTCTACAAAGATGTCCCGCCAGCTTGACAAAAACAACCAAGCTTGAAAAAGCGCGAGAAATTACTGTGTCAAATTTTTCCGTGGGCCGAAAGCTCTCTACCCGTTTTGCGACTACCTCAACATTTGTTAGTCCTAATTCGATACGGGCCTGTTGCAAAAACACGGCTTTTTTGTGATTACTCTCAATCAACACCACATGCCAATCAGGCCGCACTAAAGCCAAAGGAATCCCTGGCAGACCCGCTCCACTCCCCACGTCGGCAACATGGGGGCCAACCATGTGTGGTAAAACGACTAAGCTGTCAAACAAATGCTGAGTCAACATCGCTTCCGGTTTACGTACCGCCGTCAGGTTATATACTTGGCTCCATTTTTTAACTAGCGCCAGATACTGCAACAACCGATCCGGGGTTTCGTGCGGAAGCGCAATCCCTAAGGCCGCGATACCGTCAGCCAGCTGTGTTGCTAGGTTCATGCACTTTTCTTTTTTTCTGTTCTATAAAGCCCCGCTTTAAGTGTACTAGCAACAACGAAATCGCTGCTGGCGTGATCCCAGAAATTCGTGTCGCTTGACCTACTGTTTCAGGTTTGTGTTGGTTCAGTTTTTGTTGTACCTCGTTGGAAAGGCCGCTCACGGTTTGGTAATCCAGATTTTGCGGCAAATACATTTCTTCATAGTCTGCATTACGTGCCACTTCAATTTTCTGGCGCTCAATGTAACCATGGTATTTAGCCTGGATTTCAACCTGCTCTGAAACCATTGCATCTAAGACAGCCCCGCCTATCCCTGGTAAAGACATTAGGTCTGCATAATTTACATCAGGACGACGCAAAAGTTCGTGAAGGGAAGATTCGCGTTCAAGGGGTTTGCCTAGCACCCGCACTAAATCTGCTTCAGGCATAGAACTTGAACCCTCTTTTGGACCAAGAAAAATTCTTTTCAATCTGTCCTGCTCGCTGGTAATGGCTCCCCGCTTAGCTTCAAATGCAGACCAGCGCGCATCGTCAACCACGCCTAGCTTGCGTCCAGCTTCAGTAAGGCGCAAATCGGCATTATCCTCACGTAACTGCAAACGATATTCAGCGCGACTAGTGAACATACGATAAGGCTCGGTAACGCCGCGCGTAATAAGATCATCTACTAGCACGCCAAGATATGCTTCATCACGCCGCGGACACCATGCGCTCCGTCCTTGTGTTTTGAGCCCAGCATTGATGCCGGCTAATAAGCCTTGTGCGGCCGCCTCTTCGTAACCCGTAGTGCCGTTGATTTGTCCAGCAAAGAACAACCCCTCGATGGTCTTGGTTTCAAGTGAGTTTTTGAGCCCTCGTGGATCAAAATAATCATATTCGATCGCGTAGCCAGGGCAAGTAATGTGTGCTTTTTTTAGCCCCTTGATAGAGCGCACGAGATCAACTTGCATGTCAAACGGCAAACTTGTAGATATGCCATTGGGATATATCGCATGTGTGTTGAGCCCTTCCGGCTCAAGAAAAACCTGATGTGATTCTTTCGCAGAAAACCGCACCACTTTATCCTCAATAGAGGGGCAATAACGAGGCCCGACACCCTCTATCGTACCCACAAATAGTGGCGAGCGATCTAAGCCGCTGCGAATGATATCGTGGGTACGCTCATTAGTGTGGGTGATCCAACATGACAATTGCTGGGGATGTTGGACAACTCTTCCTAGAAACGAAAAAACTGGGACAGGATTGTCTCCAGGCTGCTCCTGTACCGCTGAATAATCTATACTACGGCCATCTATGCGCGGAGGCGTCCCGGTTTTTAATCTCCCCACGGCCAGGCTCATTTCCCGCAAACGATGCGCAAGAGTAACTGATGATGGGTCCCCCGCGCGACCCGCCTGAAAACTACTTGGCCCAACATGTGCAAGACCAGCGAGAAACGTCCCAACAGTTAATACCACGGCATGAGCAGAAAATTTTATCCCTAGTTGAGTAACGACTCCTGTAATTCGGTCGTCTTCAAGAGTGAGATCATCCACGGCCTGTTGAAACAAACTAAGGTTAGGTTGGTTTTCTAAATGCCGGCGGATTGCTTGACGATAAAGCATTCTATCGGCTTGTGCGCGGGTTGCGCGCACCGCAGGTCCCTTGCTAGCATTAAGAATACGAAACTGAATACCAGCCTCATCTGCAGCAGTGGCCATAACACCCCCAAGCGCATCCACTTCTTTAACTAAATGTCCCTTGCCAATGCCCCCCACGGAGGGATTGCATGACATTTGCCCCAGCGTTTCAATATTATGCGTAAGTAGTAGAGTCTTCCTTCCCATGCGCGCGGCAGCAAGCGCGGCCTCGGTACCCGCATGCCCGCCTCCTACTACGATCACATCAAATTTTTCAGAAAACCCCATCAGAGTTGCGGCCTTTTAATATTTATTAATAAAATATATTCTACGGCAAACCAGGTAAAAATGTTAGCACGAACGGTCCGGATCTTGGTAACAAACATGGTTAAAGCTGTTATATCTGAAAATATGTTTCACGTGAAACATTTTCAAATCTCCAAAGGGATGTTTCACGTGAAACCCCGCCAGGAGAGATCTTAATTCAATACATGTAATTTCCGACGAAGCGCGATCAAAGTGTTGGCATTACGTTGGATTTTAGAAGTTGGGAACAAATTACTTGCCGATACAAAAACGCGAAAATATCTCGCCCAGCAAATCATCTGCGCTGAACTCGCCAGTAATAGATGATAGTGTTTGCTGGACAAGTCGCAGCTCCTCGGCTAATAGTTCTGGCTGGGTCTTTTCCTCGGTCAGTATGATGGCGCGCTCCAAGTGTTTCTTGGCTTCCGCAAGTGCCCACAAATGGCGGCGGCGTGCCATAAACAAGCCCTCACTTGTTGAATGCTGCCGCCAACCAACGATCCTTAACAGTTGCTGACGGAGTAATTCAATGCCTGCGCCAGTTTTAGCAGAAAGGTAAATTTCAAGTTTGCCTTTCTCTTCTTTGATCCGCGGAACCTCTTTTAGCAAGTCTATTTTGTTGAATACGCGAATTAGCGGCACCCCCACTGGAAGCCTATCAAGTATCTCCTGATCTCCAGCGTTCCTGCCCAAACGGCTGTCTGTCAGTAAAAGCACCAGCCCCCCCTTTTCAATGGCTGCCCAAGCTCGGGCAATACCGATTTTCTCCACTTCATCGCCTGTCTCTCGCAGTCCAGCTGTGTCTATTAGATGGAGCGGCACCCCTTCTATTTGGATTGTCTCGCGAATGGCATCTCGGGTGGTGCCAGGAGTTTCAGTAACGATAGCCACCTCTTCCCTTGCCAGCCTGTTCATTAGGCTAGATTTCCCCACATTGGGCGAACCCACCAAAACCACGTGCACTCCTTCACGCAACAAACTACCTTGTCGAGCAGATGTAAACACTTGCTCCAGTTGTGCCTGAATGTTTTTAAGCTTGTTATAAACGTCGGCCTGTTGCAAGTAACCCGTCTCTTCCTCTGGAAAATCCAGCGCCGCTTCTACAACCAAGCGCAAATCGATAAGCGCTTGCGTCAGAGCATGAATAACAGCGGAAAATTCGCCTTGCAATGAACGCATAGCACAGCGTACGGCTTCGCCCGTACTGGCATCTATAACGTCAGCTACACTTTCAGCCTGAGCAAGGTCAAGCTTGTTATTAAGGAAGGCGCGCAGTGTAAACTCTCCCGGCTGGGCCAGCCGTGCACCAGCAGCAAGGCAACAAGATAGCAACATGTTCATTACCGCCGGCCCACCGTGCCCCTGAAGCTCCAATACATCTTCGCCAGTATAGGAATGAGGAGAGGGATAAAAGATAGCGACACCCTGATCTATGATCAATCCGGTTTCATCCCTAAATTTGCTTAGGCTAGCATGTCGTTTCTTTGGAAGAGCCCCCAGAATTACTTGGGCTATCTGTTGCAGGTTTTTTCCAGAGATTCGCACTATGCCAATTCCGCCTCGTCCCGGCGGAGTAGCAATAGCAGCAATAATATCTGTGTTTCCCATGGGAATAAACTGAACTTTGGTTCAATTATATACGTCGTGGTTTTTCGTTTAGCTCATTTTTTCTTGATTGCAGGAACAGTAGGAGTGGAGGGAGCATACATGCGCGTAATTTGCCATTGCTGAGCAATGGAAAGTACATTATTAACTAAGGAGTACAGTACCAGCCCTGCGGGGAAAAAGAAGAAAAATATGCTGAAGGCTATGGGTAGAATCTGCATTACCTTCGCCTGAATCGGATCAGTCGGTGTCGGGTTGAGCTTGGTTTGGAGAAACATAGAAATCCCCATGATGACCGGCAACACATAGTAAGGGTCAGGGCTAGACAGGTCCTGTATCCACAGCGCAAACGGCGCGTAACGTAACTCAACGCTGGCAAGCAAAACCCAGAAAAGTGAGATAAATACCGGGATTTGAACCAGGATAGGCAAACACCCCCCCATGGGATTAATTTTTTCGGCCTTATAAAACTCCATCATTGCCTGGTTCATTTTCTGGCGATCATTTCCATGTTGTTCGCGCAATCGCTGCAATTTGGGAGTAACTGCCTTTAATTTTGCCATGGAACGATAACCTGCGGCAGACAGGGGGAAAAATAGTAACTTGACCAACATTGTCAGAAGAATAATTGCGACGCCCCAGTTTCCAGTCCAGGAATGAAACAAAGACAACAACCAAAACAAAGGTGCGCCTATAACGGTAAGCCAACCATAATCAACCACTAAATCAAGGCCTTGCGCTAGTTCGGCCAGCTTGCTTTGTTCCTGCGGGCCCGCATAAAGAGGAACAACGACTCTGGCGGTTCTACCTGGTTGAATCGCGCCTACTGGCACAATTACCCCGGCGGTATATAGATTCTCTCCCAGGCCCTTTGCATAGTACTCCCGCAAAGATTTGTCCTTGGGTAACCAAGCAGTAAGAAAATAATGCTCCTGCATAGCAATCCAACCATTGTCGGCATTTTTGGGGTAAGTAGTTTTACCTGTATCCAGATCAGGGAATTTTATTTTTTGGAATTTCTCCTGCTCGGTATAAACCGTTGCGCCCGTATATTGAGGAACCATCAAGCCTGAGCTTACTGAGGATGCGCCATCACGCAACACCTGAAAATAAGAAAAGGGCTGGATTGTGCTGCTTCCCTGGTTATCAATCTCGAAACCAACGTCAACAAGATAGCTGCCACGATGAAAAGTATAAATCTTGGTTACTTGTATTCCCGCAACCTCAGGAGCAAGTAATCGTACCTCTACTTTGTCTTGGCCCGCAACTAACCTATATGTTCTGGAGTCGGCCGTATAACGCGTTTTGTGGCTAGGAAGATCATCTCCTATTAGCCCCGACTGGGCAACATAAACCCGTGCAAATTGATTTTGTAACAAAGCAAAAGGCTTGTTTTTATCTTCCCTGGAAGGGTGATGCAACAATTCGAGATGGCGCAAATCACCGCCTGCGGTGTCGATTTCCGCTAAAACCATGTCTGTTTTAACCAGGATTGTTTCTCCTGACTCTAGCCTGCTCGCAACGGTGGTGGAAACAACTCCTTCTTCTGAAGTAGGCTCCTTAGCTGGCTGAGCAGAAATGAGCTTTTCTCCTGGAACCGGGGTTTCGTCCTGAAGCTTTGTGGTTGGCTCGTTTTTTGGAGCTTGTGTCACAAAGCTGCCGGGAGAGGAGGGACGTTGTTCCCCCCGCCCTTCCTTAATATTATTGCTAGAAGATTGTGGTAGCTGTTCCTTTTGCCATTCCTCCCACAAAAATAATGCCGACGTGAAGAAAATAATGACAAGGACAAGTTTTTTTATATCCATCTTGCTTTGTTATTTTGTTTTTACAAAAGGTTGTAAGCCATGTTGCTTATAATTTCAGCATCGCCTACAACTCAAGGAACAGGATCATGTCCGCCGCTGGCCCACGGATTGCAACGTAGAATCCGCCACATGCTCAGAAGTGTTCCACGTAGCAGCCCGTGCTTAGCTAGTGCTTCGCGCGCATAATGCGAGCAAGAGGGGCTAAACCTACACGAGGGCCCAAAAAACGGACTCAGATAGTATTGGTAAAACTTGATGATCCCAATAATTATCCGCAACATCGTTGTAATTGAAGCATTAGCGCTCTAGCTTCGTCTGTCATCCGAGAAGAGTCATCCCTGGCAACAGGGCGGCGCAAACGAATCACCAAATCTAATCCTGCCAAATCTCGTTGTTGCTCACGAAATAACTCGCGCAATAAACGTTTTGCTCGATTTCGTTTGGTTGCGAGCTGCTCAATTTTACCAGCAACAATTAGCCCTAATCTCGAATAGATCAGATCGTTGGGTTTGGCGAAAATTTGGAGAAATTCACTGCTTGCAGAACATCTGAACTGAATGACCGATGAAAATTCTTTAGCTTTGTGCAACCTGTGACTTTTAGGCAACAAGCAAATAATACAGTTCCTCAAGAGTTATCTTTCTTTGAGCCCAACCCGTTAAATCTTAAACCCCTAAACGAACGCGCCCTTTCGCACGACGAGCTCTAATAACAGCGGCCCCGCCATTAGTCCTCATACGAACCAGAAAACCATGGGTTCGTTTTCTCCGGACAACAGATGGTTGATATGTACGCTTCATTATTTATTTCCTCTCACTTCTTTAGCTTTAAAGTTTTGGTTGGTCGAGGTTGGCCTCGAATTCTTCTTTTCTTTTTGTTTGATCCTGAGTTCTGATAAATAAACCCAGTATTACAACTCTTGATAGGGGACAATGTCAACTCTTATTTGTTCTCTATTTACATTTGTATCAATGAACCCGTTTCTTCTCTATTTGTATCGATAACGATACAATTAAGATACCCTTAGTGGTGTTTTGTCGTACCATTTCCTTCTACATCAGCCATTATTAATTATCCCGGGGACAAAATTAATTAAAAGCCCTTGATCTAGTTTGATAAATGATCGGGGCTCTTTTTTCTTTTCCGAGACATTTCAATCCTGTGGATAAGTGCGAAGAAAAAGGCTAGAATAGATTATCTTGTTGGCCGTTTTTAGCGTTTCTCTTTTCCGAACGAATATTCTCAAAATCATGGCAACGATGGATTCCTTTTGGCTTTCTTGTCTTAAACATTTCGAGAAAGAATTAAGCACACAACAATTTAATACTTGGATTAAGCCACTACAATTTAGTTTATCCAGTGCAAAAAATGAACTTATCCTTGTTGCCCCCAACCGCTTTGTGTTGCAATGGATCAAGGACAATTTTTTGCTCCGTATTGAACAAATGGCAGAAACCCATTTCTCTAAGAGCATTCATTTCCAAATAAAACTTGCTGACAATGAACCAGAAAAACCAGCTGCCATAGTTGAAGAAGATGGTGTAATTGTTCCGCCACCTCTGGCCCAAAAAAAGACAGCCCCTATTTCCCGGCGCCCTGCTATAGAAAAACCTCAAAGCCGACTAAATCCATCGTTCACTTTCGACACATTTGTTAACGGAAAGGCAAACCAGTTGGCGCGCGCAGCAGCAATACAAGTTGCGGAATGTCCGGGTGTTGCCTACAACCCGCTTTTTATCTATGGTGGGGTTGGTCTAGGTAAAACACATTTAATCCAAGCTATCGGTAACTTCGTTCTGTCGCTTAACAACCAGGCAAAAGTTCGTTACATCCATTCAGAAAAATATGTTTCTGACGTAGTTCGAGCATATCAACATAAGGCTTTCGATGACTTTAAACGATATTACCACTCTCTAGACTTGCTCTTAATAGATGACATTCAGTTTTTTGGTGGGAAGAATCGTACACAGGAGGAATTTTTTTACGCTTTTAATGCGCTAATCGAGGCACATAAACAAGTGATAATTACTTGTGATTCGTATCCCAAGGAAATCTCCGGCGTGGAAGAGCGTTTGATTTCTCGTTTTGGCTGGGGCTTAACCGTTGCAGTTGACCCTCCAGAACTGGAAATGCGAGTTGCTATCCTCTTGAAAAAGGCTCTGCTGGAAAAAGTTGTTCTGGATGAAAGCGTTGCTTTTTTTATTGCTAAGCATATTCGTTCGAATGTGCGAGAACTCGAGGGAGCACTAAAACGCGTGTTGGCATATTCTCGCTTTACGGGTCATCAGTTGTCGTTAGATCTTGCACGGGAAGCGTTGAAAGATTTATTGGCGGTACAAAACCGTCAAATCTCAATTGAAAATATTCAGAAAACCGTTGCTGATTACTATAAGATTAAAGTTGCGGAAATGTATTCTAAAAAACGCTCTCGCATAATCGCAAGGCCACGACAAATGGCAATGGCATTAGCTAAAGAATTAACACCATTGAGTTTGCCTGACATTGGGGAGGCTTTTGGAGGAAGAGATCATACAACGGTACTACATGGATATCGAAGAATTGCAGAACTACGCATTTCGAATACTTCTACAAACCAAGATTTCAATACTTTGCTCCATATTTTACGTGGTTGAAAAAGAATAAATCTAATTGTTGAGTTTTTTGGGGATAATTCCTTGTTCACTTAAAATAGCCAGATCTATTAACAATCCATCCACATTAAATACCTAATTAGTACAGCGTCCATTTAAGTCTTATCTCACTAATGCTGTTAGTTAGTTTTTTTTAATACAGGACTTGAACAAAGCTTATTATTAATTATTAAGGTTTAAAATAATGAAACTAATACAAACTAATAAGGAAGCCCTGTTAAAACCGCTTCAGACAATCACAGGAATTGTTGAGCGCCGACATACATTACCGATACTTTCAAACGTACTGATAGAAAGGAAAGACAAAGAAATACTATGTATTGCAACAGATTTAGAAATTCAAATAACTACTTCCACAAAAGACAGCGTAACAACTAAAGAACAAATATGTTCTATTACAGTTGCAGCAAAAAAGCTTCAAGACATATTACGTGCTCTTCCTGATAAGGCCGAGATTACGTTAGAGGCTGAAGAAAACCGACTTTTGGTAAAGGCAGGAAAAAGTCGGTTTAATTTACAAACCCTCCCGGTAGAAGATTTTCCTAAGCTTCCAGAAAACAAAGAATTATTAGAAAAGATAACAATACAACAAGGAGAGCTAAAAAACCTTTTGCTTCTCGTACAATATGCGATGGCACAACAAGATATACGATATTACTTAAATGGGCTTCTTTTAGTAATGGAAGAAAATTGTCTAAAAGCGATTGCAAC
>QIFK01000091.1 GCA_003230615.1 Nitrosospira sp.
TAACGGTGAGTTTAATAGCACCGATTGCAATGGAAGAGGGTTTGCGTTTTGCTATTCGTGAGGGCGGTAGAACCGTTGGTGCGGGTGTAGTGGCAAAAATTATTGAGTAACTAATAGGGGGGTAGGAATCAAGGAGACAGGAGTCAGGATTAAGTGCCAAATGCACATATCATTGAATCCCGAATCCTCAATCCTGAGGTCCGGACATGCAGAACCAGAAAATTCGTATTCGTTTGAAGGCGTTTGATTACCGGTTAATAGATAAGTCTGCGATGGAAATTGTCGAGACTGCCAAGCGTACAGGTGCAGTGGTAAAAGGTCCCATACCGTTACCGACACGTATTGAGCGCTTTGATATACTGCGTTCGCCACATGTTAATAAGACTTCACGTGATCAGTTTGAGATTCGTACTCACTTGCGCATGATGGACATTATGGATCCTACTGATAAAACAGTGGATGCATTGATGAGGCTAGATTTGCCAGCAGGGGTTGATGTAGAAATAAAATTATGAGTTCCGAATATGAATTTTAACTGCTCGTTTCTTGGTATGTATATTTAATATACGGTTAAAATGTTTGTAAAGTGTCGGTCAATTGTAATCGGCACCTTTAAATAAAGGCTATTTAAAATGAGTTTAGGATTAGTTGGCCGGAAGGTTGGCATGACTCGTATTTTTACTGACGATGGCAACAGTCAGCCGGTAACGGTGCTTGACGTGTCTAATAATCGCGTCACACAAATTAAGGCGCCTGGGACTGATGGTTATTCAGCGGTACAAGTAACTTTTGGCAAGCGTCGCGCCAGTCGAGTCAACAAGCCATCAGCTGGACATTTTGCCAAGGCCGCGGTGGAAGCGGGACACATGCTCAAGGAATTCCACGTAACGGACGAACAGCTGACAAGCCTAAAGGCTGGTGCTGTTGTAGGAGTAGATATTTTTCAAGTCGGTCAGAGAGTAAATGTAACCGGTATCACCATTGGAAAGGGGTTCGCTGGCGTGATCAAGCGCCATCACTTTTCCTCAAATCGTGCTAGTCATGGTAACTCGAAAGCTCACAATAAGGGTGGCTCTACAGGCATGTGCCAGGATCCTGGTCGTGTATTTCCTGGTAAGCGTATGTCCGGACATTTAGGTAGCGTGCAGCGAACTACCAAGAATCTGGAAATATTACGGATTGATGCCGAGCGTAGCTTGCTTCTTATCAAGGGTGCAATTCCCGGCTCAAGGGGTGGTGATGTGGTGGTGCATCCAAGTTTGAAGATCGCAAGAGTTGGTGCTAAGAGTAACGGTGGGCAAACCGGCAAGAAGGTAGGTACATAATGGAGCTTAGACTTATTAGCGATAACGGTCTCTCAACAGCATGTGTTTCTGCTTCCGATACGCTGTTTGGCCGCGAATACAACGAGGCTCTCGTGCATCAGGTGATAACTGCTTATTTAGCCAACGCACGTAGCGGCAACCGCGCGCAAAAGGGACGCTCAGATGTCACCAAATCTACTCGTAAGCCATGGCGGCAAAAGGGAACGGGGCGTGCTCGTGCAGGTATGGCTTCCAGTCCATTATGGCGTGGAGGCGGTAGAATTTTTCCTAGTAGTCCGGAAGAGAATTTTAGTCACAAGGTAAATCGCAAGATGTATCGTGCAGGTATGAGTGCCATTTTGTCTCAACTGGTGCGCGAAAGCCGGTTATCTGTTGTGGAAGATTTTATCGTAGATAGTCCAAAAACAAAATTGTTGTCACAAAAACTGAAAGATATGGGGTTGGGGAAAGTGATGATTATCACAGATAATGTAGACGAGAATCTTTATCTGTCGTCTCGTAATCTTTCGAATGTGATGGTAGTAGAGGTGGGTCATACTGATCCTGTTAGTCTTTTACGCTTCGAGAATGTGCTGATGACTCAAGGTGCTGTGACAAAAATTGAGGAGATGCTAGCGTGAGTGCGCAAATTTTCAATCAGGAACGATTGATGCAAGTGATATTGAAGCCTCAAGTTTCCGAGAAGGCTACATATATTGTAGAAAAGCATAACCAAATCATCTTTCGTGTAATACAGGATGCTACAAAGGCTGAGATTCGGGCGGCAGTTGAATTGATGTGGAAGGCGCAAAACATAGAAGTGAGAGGCGTGCGAGTTGCTAATGTTAAAGGCAAAGAAAAACGATTCGGTCGTTTTATGGGGCGACGTAGTAACTGGAAAAAGGCATATGTCAGCATAAAAACTGGCCAGGATATTAATTTTTCTGAAATTGCCCAAGTGGAGGTTAAGTAATGGCGCTCATTAAAGTCAAACCAACTTCTCCAGGGCGTCGTGGCGTTGTTAAGGTTGTTAATTCCAGCTTGTATAAGGGGTCACCTTATTCGAAGCTATTGGAGAAGCAAAGTCGTTCTGCTGGTCGCAATAATAGCGGACGTATTACTACCCGTCACATGGGCGGTGGGCATAAGCAACATTATCGCAAAGTAGATTTTCGTCGTAAAAAAGACGGCATAGTTGCCAAGGTTGAACGCTTAGAATATGATCCGAACCGTAGTGCAAATCTGGCTCTACTTTGTTATGTTGATGGACAACGCTGCTACATTATTGCGCCTAAGGGGATTATTGTAGGAATGCAATTAATTAGTGGTGTAGATGCACCAATCAAGAATGGTAATACGCTACCATTGCGCAATATTCCAGTAGGTAGCACAATTCACTGCGTTGAAATATCGCCCGGAAAGGGCGCACAACTTGCACGCTCTGCTGGTACGTCGATACAGCTACTAGCGCGTGAGGGTGAATATGCACAATTACGCCTTCGTTCTGGTGAAATTCGTAAAGTGCACATTGATTGTCGTGCCACAATTGGAGAGGTTGGCAATGAGGAGCATAATTTGCGATCTATTGGTAAGGCGGGTGCGCAACGATGGCGTGGTATTCGTCCGACAGTGCGTGGCGTTGTGATGAATCCAATAGACCATCCACATGGTGGTGGTGAGGGTAAAACTGCAGCTGGACGCCACCCAGTTAGTCCATGGGGGACCCCAGCTAAGGGCTATCGCACCCGTACTAATAAACGTACTGACGGCATGATTGTGCGCCGTCGTTATTCGAACAAGAACAAGGGATAGTAATCATGGCTCGTTCCATAAAAAAAGGCCCATTTGTTGATTTACATTTGAAAGAAAAAGTAGAGACTGCGCGTGCAAGCAATGATAGACGTCCA
This sequence comes from Nitrosospira sp., assembly GCA_003230615.1. Lineage (GTDB taxonomy): Bacteria > Pseudomonadota > Gammaproteobacteria > Burkholderiales > Nitrosomonadaceae > BJGV01. The sequence continues at coordinate 3,212 of QIFK01000091.1, forward strand.
ATAAAGACTTGGTCGCGTCGCTCCACAGTTTTACCAGATTTTATCGGGCTTACTATTGCAGTACACAATGGTAAACAGCATATTCCAGTCTATGTTACTGAGAATATGGTGGGGCATAAGCTTGGTGAGTTTTCCCACACTCGCACTTTTAAGGGCCACTCCGGCGACAAGAAAGTAGCTATGTCAGCTAAATCAAAAAAATAGGAGTAGCGATATATGCAAACATCTGCTGTATTGCGTGGGGTGCGGTTATCTGAACAAAAGGGACGCTTAGTAGCAGACCAGATTCGTGGGCTTCCTGTAGATCGTGCGTTGAATCTACTTGCTTTTAGTCCGAAAAAGAGTGCTGTCATCATTCGTAAATTACTAGAATCCGCCATTGCTAATGCTGAACACAACGATGGTGCAGATATAGACGAATTAAAGGTCTCAGCTATATACGTGGACCGCGGCCCGTCATTGATGCGGACTAGTGCCCGCGCCAAAGGTCGTGGGAACCGTATAGTCAAGCCATCATGTCACATTCTGCTAACCGTTGGTGACCAAAAATAGGAGCATACAAAAATATTATGGGACAAAAAATACATCCAACAGGTTTCCGTCTTTCTGTACTGAAGAACTGGTCATCAAAATGGTACGCTAACAGAAGAAATTTTCCAGTAATGTTGCAAGAAGATATCAATGTAAGGGGATATCTGAAGAAGAAACTAGCGCACGCGTCTGTTGGTCGTGTAATTATCGAGCGCCCATCCAAAAACGCACGTTTTACTATTTACACTTCGCGTCCCGGTATTGTAATTGGCAAGAAGGGAGAAGATATTGAAATTCTCCGTGGAGAATTACAAAAACGAATGGGTGTACCTGTACATGTGAATATTGAGGAAATCCGAAAGCCTGAAATCGACGCGCAACTGATTGCAGACAATATTGCGCAGCAATTAGAAAAACGTATTATGTTTCGTCGCGCCATGAAGCGTGCTATACAGAACGCCATGCGTTTGGGTGCCAAAGGTATCAAAATATTGAGTGCAGGACGATTAAATGGTATTGAAATTGCACGTTCAGAGTGGTACCGTGAAGGCCGCGTTCCGCTTCACACCTTGCGCGCTGACGTAGATTACGGTACGTCCGTAGCCCAGACTACTTATGGAGCGATTGGCATCAAAGTATGGGTATTTAAGGGTGAGGTGATGGGTCGAAGCGAACAGCCCGCAACAATCATTGCCCCCTCAGATCAGGCGCCCGAGTCAGATCTGAAGAAAAAACACCCAGCCAGTAAACCAGAAACTAAAAAACCAAAAATCGCAATGGTGGCCAAGCCAGATGAGAAAACTGGGCGTAAAATTGCTAAATCCAAAGTAACAACGGTGGCCAAGCCGGCTGGGAAAGCTGAGGGTAAAACTGTTAGCAAAAAGAAGGCTAGCGTCAAGACAATTACTAAGAGTCTTGCTAAAGCGGATAAGAAGCCAACCAAAAAGGCTGAGACACCAACCAAGATCGCTGCGAAGCCTGCCGCTAAGTCTACTACCACTAAGGCAAAGAAAACAGTGAAGAAGCCGGGAGCTAAAGATGCAGCAACCAGCTAGAACAAAATATCGAAAACAGCAAAAAGGCCGCAATAAAGGGATCGCTACTCGCGGTACAAAAGTTAGTTTTGGTGAATATGGCCTCAAGGCGATTAGCCGTGGTCGTTTAACTGCGCGTCAGATAGAAGCAGCTCGTCGTGCCATGACTCGACATATAAAGCGTGGTGGCCAAATTAGGATTCGTATTTTTCCAGACAAACCGATTTCTCATAAACCAGCGGAAGTGCGTATGGGTGGCGGCAAGGGTAATCCTGAATACTTTGTGGCAGAGATTCAGCCTGGTAAGGTGTTATATGAAATGGACGGTGTTGATGAAGTGTTGGCACGTGAAGCATTTCGCCTAGCCGCAGCAAAACTACCAATCCAGACCACATTTGTTATTCGACAAGTAGGCGGTTAATCATGAAAACGAATGAACTAAGAGCTAAAAGTCCAACAGAGCTACAGCAGGAACTATTGGCAATGTTAAAGGCGCAATTTGGTTTGCGAATGCAACATGCAACTCAGCAATTGAGCAATACTAACCAGTTACGTAATGTGCGTCGTGATATTGCGCGCATTAAAACTATACTCTGTCAAAAAGAGAAAAAGTCATGAGCGAAGCCAATTTGAGTCGTACTCTCAGTGGAAGAGTAACGAGTAATAAGATGGATAAGACCATTACGGTACTAGTTGAACGCAAAGTCAGGCATCCGCTCTACGGTAAATTTATAGTTCGTTCAAAAAAATATCATGTGCACGATGAAAGTAATAAATTTCAACTGGGTGATTTGGTGACAATCAAAGAGTGTCGTCCATTTTCCAAGACCAAGGCTTGGAGCGTAGTTGAACTGGTAGATAAAGATAATAAGGTTTAATTTAATTATTAGTCAATAACGACCTAGTCGGGTATCATCTAATAATATTTAAGGCCAAATTAAATGGGAGCAAGATTATTTCGTTCTAGGCTAATATTTTATCTTGTTTCTTTAGTAACGTGTCAGTATAATCTCTAGACTTTGAGTTTCTAGAGATCACGGATATCTGGTTTTTTGATTCGTGTTCTGCCATTAAGTATCATGCAGCAGCATAACCCCCCCGGACGGGTTCCAAAACTATCCATGCATTGAGGCTCTATGCGGGAAAAGTTGGAGAGAGAGTAAAAATGATCCAAATGCAATCTATTTTACAAGTCGCAGATAATACTGGTGCACGCGCCATTATGTGTATTAAGGTGTTGGGTGGCTCTAAGCGGCGATATGCAGGTATTGGTGATGTCATCAAGGTCAGCATTAAGGACGTTGCGCCTCGTGGTCGAGTAAAAAAGGGCGAGATATGCAATGCTGTTGTAGTGCGTACTGCTAAAGGAATTCGCCGTGCCGACGGTTCTCTTATAAAGTTCGACAAAAATGCTGCAGTATTATTAAATGCTAAGTTAGAGCCAATTGGCACACGTATTTTTGGGCCAGTGACACGCGAGTTGCGTAATGCGCGTTTTATGAAGATTGTATCACTTGCACCAGAAGTTCTATAAGCGTGGGGTAAGGAGCCAGTATGAAAAAAATTAAAAAAGGTGATGATGTGATCGTCACAACTGGTAAAGATAAAGGTAAGCGTGGAACAGTACTACGCGTAGAAAATGCTTCTTTAGTGGTAGTTGAGGGTGTGAATAAGGTAAAGAAACACGCGAAACCTGATCCAAATAAAGGAGTAGCTGGCGGTATAGTTGAAATGGAAAAGCCGATTCAAGTTTCAAATGTTGCGATTTTTAATTCAGCGACAAAAAAAGCTGACAGGATAGGGTTCAAAACCCTAGAAGATAAACGTAAAGTACGTTATTTCAAATCGAATGGCGAATTAGTTGATCTTTAAGAAAGATAGTAAGAGGGAATATGGCTCGTTTACAAGAATTTTATCGTGACACTGTAACCAAGACATTGATGGAGCAGTTTACCTACAAGTCTGTGATGGAGGTACCACGAATTAGTAAAATTACGCTCAATATGGGCGTTGGTGAGGCAGTAGCTGACAAAAAAATCTTAGATAATGCAGTCGGTGATATGCAGAAAATTGCCGGGCAAAAACCAGTGGTAACCAAGGCAAGAAAATCTATAGCCACATTCAAGGTGCGTGAGGGTTATCCAGTAGGCTGCATGGTAACGTTACGCCGTTTACATATGTATGAATTTTTAGATAGATTGGTGAGTGTGGCTATCCCACGTATTCGTGATTTTCGTGGAATTTCTGGTAGGGCATTCGATGGTCGTGGAAATTACAACATGGGGGTAAAAGAGCAAATTATCTTCCCAGAAATTGACTTCGATAAGGTCGATGTGTTGCGTGGTATGAACATTACAATTACTACCACTGCCAAAACAGATGTAGAGGCCAAAGCATTATTAGCGGCATTTAAATTTCCATTTAAAAACTAAGGGTAATATGGCTAAGATTGCTTTAATTAATCGCGACTTGAAACGTCGTAAAACTGTAAAAAAATTTGCCGCATACCGTGCAGAACTATTTACCGTTATTAACGACGCTAACGCGAGTGACGAGGAACGATATTCTGCCAGAATAAAATTACAAATGTTGCCACGCAATGCCAGCCCAGTACGGCTACGTAATCGTTGTATGCTTACGGGTCGCCCGCGGGGCGTGTATAGAAAATTTGGTCTGGGACGTAGCAAATTACGTGACATTGCTATGAGCGGTGAAATACCCGGCATGATAAAAGCTAGTTGGTAGTAAAAATGGCGGAACCACGTATAAGGGTATTGTCGGACACTAAAAATTTTAAGTGAGATACATTCAGAAATTTTGATAATGTGCCACGTATGATTAGTATGATTAATATGAGGGTTCTTAAAAATTGAGTATTAAAATTTGTAATAAAAATTGGATTTTGAAAGGTGCCCCTAGATGAGCATGAGTGATCCCATCGCCGATATGTTGACACGCATACGTAATGCCCAGCTCTCCGAAAAAAGTATTGTAGCAATGCCTGCTTCAAAGTTGAAGCAGGCAATAGCCCAAGTATTGAAGGATGAAGGCTATATTGAACATTTTACGGTACGGGAATTAGATGCTAAGCCAGTTTTGGATATTCGCTTAAAGTATTATGCGGGTCGTCCAGTGATTGAAAAAATTGAACGTGTTAGTCGTCCTGGGTTGCGTATTTATAAGCCTAACAAAAATCTTCCTAATGTTATGAACGGCCTAGGTGTGGCGATAATTTCTACTTCTAAAGGCGTAATGACTGAGCGTAAAGCACGCGCTAGTGGTATAGGTGGCGAGGTGTTATGTATAGTAGTTTAGGGATATTGATTATATGTCACGAATAGGCAGGGAACCGGTATCAATTCCGGCCAATGTAGAAGTGATTCTATCTTCTTCTGAAGTGTCGATAAAAGGTCCGCTGGGTAAATTGCAGCGTGACCTTAATTCCGATGTAATCATTGAACGTGACGGAGATACTTTACTTGTGAAGGTAGCTAATGATTCCAGGCAGGCCAATGCGATGTCAGGCACCATGCGTTCGTTACTAGCAAATATGGTGCAAGGAGTAACTAGCGGTTTTGAGAAAAAGTTATCATTAGTAGGCGTAGGTTTTCGCGCGCAGGCTACAAATGAAATCCTTAACCTTACTTTAGGGTTCTCCCACCCGATTATTCACAAAATGCCTGAAGGCGTGAAGGTGGAAACGCCAACTCAGACCGAGGTTCTAATTAAAGGAATAGACAAACAAAAGGTTGGTCAAGTAGCGGCAGAAGTGCGTGCCTACCGTAAGCCAGAACCCTATAAGGGAAAAGGTGTACGTTACACTGATGAAGTAATTATCATGAAAGAAGCGAAGAAGAAATAATCGAGATAGATATGCAGAATCTAATACAATCCCGCCTGCGTCGTGCGCGGCAAACTCGGGCCAAGATTGCCGAATTGAAGATAGTGCGTCTGGCGGTACATCGCAGCAATAGCCATATTTATGCACAAGTAATTGATAATACTAGTGGCAAAGTGTTGACTAGCGCTTCTACTTTAGAGCCAGAAGTACGTAAAGAATTATCTAATGGAAGTTCTATAGGTGCAGCGGCAGCAATAGGTAAACGAATAGCTGAGAAGGCAAAAATTATAGGCATTTCTAAAGTTGGATTTGACCGTTCTGGGTTTAAATATCATGGTCGTGTTAAGGCGTTAGCTGATGCCGCTCGTGAGCATGGTTTAATATTCTAGTTGAGGACTATTAATGGCTAAGATGCAGGGAAGATTACAGGGCAGAACTCCACAAGGAGATGACCGTGGTGATGGTCTCAAGGAAAAAATGGTGGCAATTAATCGTGTTACCAAAGTAGTTAAAGGAGGACGTATTCTTGGTTTTGCCGTTCTGGCTGTGGTTGGCAATGGTGACGGTAGTGTCGGTATGGGAAAGGGCAAGTCTCGCGAGGTGCCAATTGCGGTACAAAAAGCAATGGATGAAGCACGCCGCAATATGGTCAAGGTAAGTCTCAAGAACGGTACATTGTATCATCCAGTTATAGGTAGGCATGGCGCTGCCAAAGTTTATATGCAGCCTGCTTCTGAAGGTACGGGCATTATTGCTGGTGGTCCAATGCGTGCAATATTTGAAGTAATGGGTGTGCACGATATTTTAGCTAAGTGTATTGGCTCAACAAATCCATACAACGTTGTTCGAGCAACGCTGCAAGGTTTACAGGCAATGAATACCCCTGCTGAAGTTGCTGCTAAGCGGGGCAAAAGTGTGGAGGATATTATGGATTTGGTACAACAATAATGAGCAGGAAAGAGAAAAGAATAAAAGTGACTTTGATCAGGAGCCTAATTGGCACCAAGAAGACTCATCGTGCAACCGTGCGTGGACTCGGACTACGCAGAATTAACAGCAGCGTCGAACTAGAAAATACACCATCGGTGCAAGGTATGATTAACAAAATTTGTTACCTTGTTAAGTGTGATACATAAGATGAGGCTAAACTCAATTAGACCTGCTGATGGAGCCACTTATTCTAGACGTCGGGTCGGGCGTGGCATAGGCTCAGGTCTGGGCAAGACTGCTGGGCGCGGCCATAAAGGACAAAAATCCCGTGCTGGTGGATTTCACAAGGTTGGATTCGAGGGTGGTCAAATGCCGCTGCAGCGCCGTTTACCAAAACGGGGTTTTGTTTCTCCCACCACGGGGAACACTGCAGAAGTACAATTATCAGCATTAAATAAATTACCAGTAGATGTGATAGATATCATGGTATTAAAGCAGGCTGGGATCGTTTCAAGAACCGTTTTAGCTGCCAAAATCATACTTACTGGAAAGATCAGCCGCGCAATAAAATTGCAGGGCATTCTAGTTACAAAAGGTGCGAAAGCTGCAATTGAAGCAGCTGGCGGAAGCGTTGAATAAGGCCAAGAGGACACAAATTGGCTACTAGCGGATTGTTAGGAAAGGGTTCCGGAAAACTTGACGACATGAAGCGTCGACTGTGGTTCTTATTGCTCGCGCTTGTTGTCTATCGGATTGGTGCACATGTTCCTGTGCCTGGTATTGACCCAGTGGTACTGAAAGACTTGTTTGATTCGCAGCAGGGCGGCATTCTCGGCATGTTTAACATGTTTTCTGGTGGCGCGCTATCCCGTTTCTCGGTTTTTGCTTTGGGCATCATGCCTTACATTTCTGCTTCTATCATTATGCAGCTCGGCACTCACGCTTTCCCTTATTTGGAAGCACTAAGAAAAGAAGGTGAATCTGGGCGCAGGAAGATCACTCAATACACTCGTTATTTC
>QIFK01000070.1 GCA_003230615.1 Nitrosospira sp.
CTGCGATTGCTAGATTTTAGCCGCCATGCGCAAGGTGTACAGATATTCATCGGCGGTGAATCGGGTGCGTTAACACTGGATGAATTCAGTGTTGTAACTGCACCCTACGAAGTAGATGGAAAAATTGTTGGAACTGTTGGTGTGATCGGACCTACCCGTATGGCTTACGAACGTGTTATTCCGATTGTAGATGTAACCGCAAAGTTGCTCTCCAGCGCGCTGTCGCGCCATTAATTAGTTGGACGCGATTCACGACTACCTATTATTGATCTAGGAAAGACGGCTTACTTGCCGCAGCAAAATTAAAAACTAGACGAATGTCCCCTGAACCTATTTATCAGCATGGCTCTTCTAGCAGGATTGGCATCCTGCTAGTCAATCTTGGCACCCCAGATGCCCCTACTCCGAGAGCACTGGGGCCGTATCTCAAAGAATTCCTAAGTAATTCTCGGGTAATTGAAATTCCGCGATGGATCTGGTGGCTAGTACTGAACGGCGTCATCCTCAACACCCGTCCAAAGAAATCGGCAGAAAAGTATGCTCTAATTTGGACACCAGAAGGTTCACCGCTGAAAGTTCACACTGAACGCCAGACCAGATTGTTGCAAGGCTTTATTGGAGAACGCGTTAAACCAGTACCAATGGTGGAGTACGCCATGAGTATTGGGAATCCCTCTATTTCCGAAGTCCTATCACGTATGAAACAACATGGTTGTGAGCGCATTCTGGTGTTGCCACTCTATCCCCAGTATGCTGCCAGCAGCACTGCAGTAGCGTTTGATGCAGTATTCTCACAACTAAAGAAAATGCGCAATGTCCCCGCCATCCGAACAGTTAAACATTATCACGACCACCCTGGCTATATAAATGCTCTAGCACAAAATGTGCGCGATTACTGGATAAAAACTGGGAAACCAGACAAACTGGTCATGAGCTTTCATGGTGTGCCACGCTTTACACTAGACAAAGGTGATCCCTACCACTGCGAATGCCAGAAAACTGGGAGGTTGCTGGCCGAGGCACTAAACCTGGATACAAGCCAGTTCCAAGTTTGTTTCCAGTCTCGCTTTGGTAAAACGGAATGGTTAAAACCCTATACTACGGAAATTCTAGAACAACTTGGCAAACAAAACTCTAGACGGATAGATGTAGTTTGCCCTGGCTTTGTCTCTGACTGCCTAGAAACACTGGAAGAGATTGCTATGGAGGGCAGGACCACTTTTGTTCAAGCTGGAGGCCAAAAGTTCCATTATATTCCCTGTCTTAATGAACGTGATGACTGGATACACGTGTTAGCCGATATCGCTCTCGCCAATTTACAAGGATGGCTTGGCTTAGAAAAATCAGAAGAGGAAGCTGAGCAATCACGACAACGAGCAGTAAAAATGGGAGCTAAGAAGTAATAAAAGAAGCAAGTAGTGAACAGAGTATTGAAATACCCTTTACCGAATTATTCTAATCAATTTTATTGTAGTTTTTACTTTCTTTGCTGCTCTCAAGCCAGTTTCGCATGAATTGTACGATTCCTGGAATGATAGAAATCAGAACAATTCCTAGGATGAAAAAAGAAAGATTATTCTTCACTATAGGCACATTACCAAAAAAATAACCGCCGAATATGAAGGAGTTGATCCAGAAAAAGCTACCGAGTGCGCTATATGTCATGAAACGCGTATAAACCATACGCCCAATACCGGCGACAAAGGGTACATAAGTACGGAAAATGGGCAGAAAACGTGCAAAAATAATAGTCTTTCCACCATGTTTTTCGTAAAATCTGTTGGTCTTTTCCAGGTATTTACGGTTTAATATGCGAGAATCTGTGCGGGTAAATATTTTAGGACCTAAATAACGTCCAATCCAGTAATTGGTATTATCCCCAGAGAATGCAGCAAGCATGAGCAGTATTACCAGAAACTGAACATCCATCACACCACTTGCTGCAACTGTACCCGCCACAAATAACAACGAGTCCCCAGGTAGGAAGGGCGTTATCACCAGTCCAGTCTCACAGAAAATAATCAAAAATAGGATAAGATAAATCCAGTTTTCGTAATTTTGAATCAGCCAGATAAGATGGCGATCCAAATGCAGAATAATATCGATGAATTCGGTAAGGAGTTCCAAAATGACCTAATAGGGACCTGATAAATCGGTGGCAGAAATTAAGGCAATGCTCCCGCTTCTTTGTCTTTGTCTTTGTCTTTGTCTTTGTCTTTCTTTTCTATCCTGACAAGATCCTCACGCGAAACACCTAACAGCATGACGATGGGACTCGCCACCAGAACCGCGGAATAAATACCAAATAGGATCCCAATTGTAAGCGCCAAAGCAAAGTAATGTAGTGCTTCACCACCAAAGAATAACATTGAGCATACTGCCATCTGGGTGCAGCCGTGGGTGATAATTGTGCGCGACATGGTACGAGTAATCGCATTGTCTATGACCTGCGCCACTGAGGTCTTACGCATCTTACGAAAATTTTCACGTATACGATCAAATACTACCACCGATTCATTCACTGAGTAACCTAGTATCGCTAGTACCGCAGCCAGTACTGTAAGCGAGAATTCCCATTGAAAAAATGCAAAGAAACCAAGAATAATTACCACGTCATGCAGATTAGCAATAATGGCAGCGACACCAAACTTCCATTCGAAACGGAGTGCCAGGTAAGCGATAATACCTAGGGAAACTACCAGCAGCGCAAGCGCACCATTTTCGACTAATTCTTTGCCCACTTGTGGACCAACAAACTCCACACGACGCATTTCTACTGTGATGTCGTCCTGACGTAATGCTGTCATTACTATCTCAGACAACTGAGCACTAGATATTTCCGGCTTAGCCGGCAAACGTATCAATACGTCTCTAGAAGTACCAAAATTCTGAACGCTGGCATCCGACATCCCAATTTTAGCAAGAGTGCCCCGCACCCGATTAAGATCAGCAGACTGAGTGTAGCCGACTTCCATTACGGTACCACCTGTAAAATCTACGCCTAGATTCAACCCATTGGTAACGAGAAAAAACACAGCCACGATGAAGGTTACCAGTGATATGGTAGTAGTATATTTTCCCCAACTCATGAAGGGAATATCACGTTTGAATCTAAAAAATTCCATGTAAAACCCTTATTTTCTTGTAGTGTAGACTATTGCCCTGCTAGCTAGCAGTCCTAGGTATCATCGCTTGTCACTCGCTGGCTTCCACACCTGTCCGATAGGAACACGTTCTAGTTTTCTACGTTTCCCGTACAGCAGATTAACCAATGCGCGCGAGACCATTACCGCACTAAACATTGAAGTCAAAATTCCTAAACACAACACTACCGCAAACCCTTTTACCGGACCAGAACCGAATGCAAATAGCGCAATCCCTGCAATCAAGGTAGTAATATTGGCATCCACTATGGTCCCAAATGCGCGCTCGTATCCAGCGTTAATTGCTGCCTGTGGAGATACACCATTACGTAACTCGTCTCGAATACGCTCGTTTATCAGAACATTAGCATCGATTGCCATACCCAACGTAAGGGCGATTGCCGCCATACCTGGTAGCGTCAACGTGGCCTGTAAGATTGAGAGAAGGCCAACTAACAGAAGCAAATTTACGCCGAGCGCTGTTACCGAGATAAAACCAAATATCAAATAATAAATAGTCATAAAAATAGCAATAGCTGCAAAACCAAATAAAGTTGAATTAAACCCACGAGCGATATTTTCTGCACCAAGACTAGGACCTACGGTACGCTCTTCAATAATATCCATGGGAGCAGCTAGCGCGCCTGCACGTAGCAACAACGCAACATCTCTGGCTTCCTCTATAGTCATACTCCCAGTAATCTGCACTCGCCCACCAGGTATCTCTTCTCGTATTACTGGTGCAGTAATAACCTCCTTCAGATTCTTCTCTATCAGTAGAATTGCCATGCGCTTACCAACATTATCTCGAGTCAATTGCTTGAAAATACGTGAGCCATTGCTGTCCAAACTAATGTGCACTGCCGGCTGATTGTTGTTGTCGAAACCAGGCTGCGCGTCAGTAATGCGTTCTCCCGTTAACATCACCTGTTTTTTTACTAGTAGTGGACCACCACCGCGCTCAGTATAAAGTTCCGAGCCAATGTGACCCTGTCCGCGCAATGCCGAACTCACGTCATGCTCCTCATCAACCATGCGCAACTCCAGGGTGGCAGTTCGCCCCAGTATGTCCTTGGCTTTTGCTGTATCCTGCACACCGGGTAATTGCACTACGACACGATCAGCACCAGCCTGCTGAATAATAGGCTCCGCCACACCTAGCTCATTAACACGATTGCGCAGCGTAATAATATTCTGTTGCACGGCAGAATCCTGCATGCGCTTTAACGCTTCTTGCTTGATCGCTACTGCAAGATGGAACTCTTCTTCCACGTCCTGCTCGCGCAGGTTTAAATCATCATAACTCTTATTAATTTCATCACTCGCTCTAGCGCGCGATTCGGTATCACCAAACTTTATGATAATCTGTGAACCCTCCCTATCTAATCCCTTATAACGGATTTTCTCCTCGCGCAAGTTACCTCGTATATCGACGCTAAAGCGATCAAGCGATTTGGAAAGAGCGCCTTTCATATCCACTTGCAACAAGAAATGTACTCCGCCTCGCAGGTCGAGCCCCAAATACATTGGTAAAGCCCCGATATCAGTTAGCCACTGGGGGGAATCAGAAAGTAAATTTAGAGCAACCACATATCCATTACCAAGTACCGACTGCAATACATCCTTGGCCTTGAGCTGCGTATCAGTATCCGCAAAACGCACCTTGATGCCGACTGTTTCAAGAAACATACCGTTTATGGGGATGTTATCTTTTCTCAGTGCATCCTCTACTCGCGCGAGCAGCACAGTATCGGCCTTATCAGTAGCACGTAAAGGTGAGATCTGAACCGCTGGCGATTCACCATAAAAATTTGGTAAGGTGAAGAGGATTCCGAGTAAAACAGAAAACACGACAATCAAATATTTCCAAAGGGGGTAGCGGTTCATGGTTTTAGATGGGTGCGAAAAGAAAAACGGTGTAGGAAGAATTCTTATTTTCCCTTTGCGATTCAGCTTTACTGTTGATAATTATTCCTTTCCGATACTCTTTAATGTTCCCTTAGGTAGCAGGGTTTGAATGGCTGTCTTCTGCAGTATAATCTCCACATTTGGGGAGACCTCCAATATCAAGTAATTCCCAGTAAGCTTAGTCACCCGCCCTAGTTCGCCGCCACTTGTTACCACCTCATCACCCTTTTGCAAGGCTTCAATCATCGACTTTTGTTCCTTCGATCGCTTTGTCTGTGGACGAATTACAACGAAGTAAAATATGGCAATAACTAGTGCTATCAACGGCAACTCCATTAACATCCCTCCTCCAGCTGGGGTGGAAGCCTGAGCATAAGCATCACTAATCAACATAGCATTTCTCCGAAGGGGATTTCAAAGGAGCTGCATTTTAGCATGATGCGACGTTAGCCCGAAATTCTTGTACGTATTCCTCAAATTGCCCGGTCTCGATAGCGACGCGAATTTCACTCATCAATTGTTGGTAGTAATACAAATTATGCAAAGTATTAAGACGCGAGCCAAGAATTTCGTTAATCCGCTGTAGATGATGTAGATAAGCACGGGAAAAGTGACGGCAAGTATAGCAACCGCACCGATCATCCGGCGGCGCTGTATCCATGCGATATTGATTGTTACGCAGCTTGAGTGTCCCATTTCGGGTGAATAGCCACCCATTACGTGCATTACGTGTTGGTAACACACAGTCAAACATGTCCACACCCTGTGAAACGGCATTGAGGATGTCAGCCGGAGTTCCAACACCCATAAGGTAGCGCGGCTTATCGACGGGTAATTGTAGGGCAGTATGTTTGAGAATGCGCTGCATGTCATCTTTGGGCTCACCCACCGATAACCCACCTATGGCATAACCATCAAAACCTATATCCTGCAACCTGGCAAGGGATTGATCACGCAAGCTTTCGTGCATTCCACCCTGAACGATGCCAAATAGTGCGTTGGGATTTCCTCCATCGTCATCATGAGCACGCCTCGAACGCTCTGCCCAGCGTAGACTTAGCTCCATGGACGTTTTTGCTATGGATTCACCTGCTGGATAAGGCGTACACTCATCAAATATCATTACGATATCAGAATTTAGTGTGCGCTGAATGCGCATAGATTCTTCCGGCGTGAGAAAACATGCGTCACCATTCACTGGCGATTGAAACTTTACCCCTTGCTCTGTGATTTTTCGCATCCTGCCTAGGCTGAAAATTTGAAACCCCCCAGAATCGGTCAATATCGGCCCATCCCAACCCATGAATCGATGCAGGCCACCATGCGCATCAATTACGTCTAAGCCAGGCCGTAACCACAGATGAAATGTGTTGCCAAGTACGATATGCGCGTTAGTTTCTCGTAACTCTTTTGGTGACATCGCCTTCACTGCACCATAGGTACCCACTGGCAAAAAGGCCGGTGTGTCTACCTTGCCATGATCCAACGTTAGGATTCCGCGACGAGCCAAGCCGTCACCAGAGTGCACTTGGAATCTCACGTTTGCCTTTCAATTAGCATAGCGTCGCCATAACTAAGAAATCGATAGCACTCATCTACCGCATGCTGATATGCACGATAGATATTTTCTGGGCCACCAAATGCAGATACGAGCATCAGTAGGGTGGAGCGAGGTAAATGAAAATTTGTTAGCAATCGATCGACTACGTGCAAGCGGTAGCCCGGCGTGATGAAAATATCGGTGTTACCATAACTAGGAATTAACTCACCACCTCCAGCCTCAGCCGCCGCTTCCAATGCTCGCAGCGATGTCGTTCCAACTGCTAGCACTCGTCCGCCTGAAGTCTTTGCAAGCCGGATAACTTCCACTGTTTCTTCTGGAACATGAAAATTCTCTCTGTGCATTTTGTGATCGATAATGTTTTCCACTTTCACTGGCTGAAACGTACCCGCACCTACATGTAACGTTACATACGTAATTAATACACCCATATCTCGCAATCTTGACAGCATCACCTCATCAAAATGTAGTCCCGCGGTTGGAGCCGCTACTGCGCCATTCTTTCTCGCATAGACAGTCTGGTAACGTACCTCGTCCTCCTGTGTCACCTCCCGTGGGATGTAAGGTGGTAACGGCAGACTACCGTGACGATCAAGCAACTCGATAACTGTATCCTTGTGATCAAAACGCAAGATATAGAAATCATGCTCACGTCCTAATACTGTCGCCGGGATCACTCCACCAAGAATAAGCTTAGAACTAGACCGAGGGGGATGACTTGCACGTATCATCGCAAGCACACAATGCTCATCCAAAATACGCTCCACCATAACCTCTAGCATGCCACCACTATCTTTCATGCCGAGTAAGCGTGCTTTAATGACACGCGTATCATTAAATACCATCACGTCGCCGGGCCGTAGATGTTGGGGAAGATCGGCGAACATTGCGTCCTGTAGTGAATCGTTTCCGCCATCGAGACATAGCATTCGTCCACCTGTACGCTGTCCGGTTGGAAACTGCGCAATGAGTTCTGGTGGAAGTAAAAAATCAAAATCCTGAGTTTTCATCTGATATATTATACCGACGCTCTGTGCATTCACCCACCCAGGCTGTAGCTTCTTATGTTTTCCATAATAGTTGCGACCTTGTTGACGAAAAGAAATAAGGCAAATTTTTAAAAGGACAGTTTTTGAAGCGGGGATGTTGATCAATTCTTACCGAGCTAGGCGGCGTCACAAATAGCAATACATTTTTGACGATAGCTCAGGCTATGAATTTCTAACTATATGTGGTGGGATAATGAAGGGAAAAGGGGAGGGTTAGGATTAAAATTTCTTGCGTCACACAAATTGATTACTCACTAGACAAGCATATCAAATTTTAGTTTCATACCAATTACGGTATCCATATTTTAGGTGGCCCTAAAAAGTTAAGCAGTAGATAAGAATATCGATTTATATTGGAAACGTAGATGTACGCGTTCTCTATTCCATTTGAAATTTGTTCACGCTGAAACCAACATTCTTATCATAGTCTGAGTTACAATTAATCTTACGCTCCACAAACTATTTAGCTTATCTGTAAGCCGTAATATACAAATAAATAGTAATCTTCCTAGATTCTAATCTAACGGGAAAAGCTTTGCCGGGATGGCGGAATTGGTAGACGCACGGGACTCAAAATCCCGCGATGGTAACATCATGGGGGTTCGATTCCCCCTCCCGGCACCACATTATTATTCGAGGAGTGTACAGTTATGAGAGAAGGATATCAGGATAATTTCTTAGGCAAGAAAAAAACATTTTGTTCGTCGAATATCTTACAACAGTTTCAATAACATGCTAACTATTCCCAACGGTTACAATCAAGGCAGAGGTAACTTATAACTATGGATTGAGGCAGTTAAGTTATAGAGTCAACATTGACCTCCATCAAAGTCCATATTGACTCATATAGTCTATAACAAGGTGAAAACTACCCAATGTTTTCCTTTATTTGCCTCACGGGAACTAAATAGATAATAGCCTGTCTTTATCTTCCTATCCTGCGGCAGCGGGGTAAAATCCTCCTTCATCGATCTCTCCCTGGATCAAAAGGAGGCCACTAGGATTGATCTCCTAGTGTTGTTAACCGGTGACCTCTCCAGTAGAAAAACTGCTCCTAATCCAAGTAGTCCTCTGGAGGGAAGCACCCTAAATAATTTCCCCACAATGCATCAATAGAATGACTGTGATGAATTCATCTTCATATATCTACAGTTATTCTCAACTTCTTATGATTTTGTACCTTTTGATAGCTGAAACTTATACCAGTATTTAAATCCAAATATAGCTAATGCCCATCCAACAAGGTACAAGATAACAACGGGAATTCCTACGACGATTACATACCCCAAGTATCTATTGGCTTTTTTGATATCAGCATTTTGCTTGGCTAGAGTTTTTCTAAGTGCAGTTGTATTGGCTATCTCCTCTCCAATACGCCTTTTACGTTCTTCTATTGATGAGGGCTCTGATGAATTTTCCTCTAGCTTACTTAAAAGTTCTTGGTGCCAGACATCGATCCTTATGCTTGCTGAGCTTAACTGTATTTTTCCAACCAGGTCTTCTGTGTAGACAAATAACCAAGTTAGTGTGGCCATCGGAGCAAGCATAATTATTAGGCCAGTTACTGCGCAGAATTTGTAAAAGCTGTTAGTAGGAGAGAAGGACCAGTTCATGGTTGTTAGCCTAAACGAAAAATAATTTCCCCACAAATTTTTCGAAGAGTAACTTATATACCTCCGCTAGAGATTTTCCCCCTCGGTTCCCTTCTGGTATGTATAGTTTTACATTAGAGAATCCGAAGCTTCTAAATGAATGTCCGCTTTTGGCACAAAGCAGACACTCATAGACCCTTCTATTCCCTCAGTATTCCCTCTGAATTATCCGTTATACAGATACAAACCAAAACTGGCCGCCCCCACCTGAGTATTTATAATGAAAGCTCTAATTACTCTCATTTCAGTCGTTGTAATGTTGATCTACCAGACATCCTCCTATGCAGCTCAATCAACTGATAATGCAAACACTATTTTTAAATGTAAAACTGAAAAAGGTGTATTCACGTATCAGGAGCAGCCATGCTCAAATAAATCTTCAACGCTTTCCTCTTGGAAACCAAGGATAAGACAAAACATCCCCCAATCTTTTTCTATGAAAATATCACCGAATGGAGCTTACATGGCTCGGGGTTCAGCAAATTCTATCCCGCTAGTTTTTTACGTTGATACGGGTGCTAGCTATGTAAGTATTCCTCAAGAAATCGCTAATAAGGCAGGAATGGTTTGTGGGAAACAGCTTCGTGCTGAAACTGCAAATGGAATTACAACAATGTGCGAATCGATTATTGATAACATGACCTTTGGAGCTTTTACAATTCAGAAGGTAAAAGCGGTGATTATGCCAAATCTAAAGAAACCACTGCTTGGAATGAATGTGCTTAATAAATTTCATATTGAACAAGCTAGGGGCACCATGAAAATCACTGATAAGCATTGATTATTTGTCTCAAAATAGTTTTTCATGTTATCAAAGCAGATGAAGCTTCCTTCTAGTTTGGTTATATCATGTAAGAACGTCTATTTTTGGCACAAAGTAGACATTCAAAATTCTCTAGCTGGAATTTCCAGTTCTCAAAATACCCCTAATATCTACTACAATCAATGTCAGCATTTTTGGAGTTAGTGCCAATTAATGGATACCTATAGGTCGAATATCTGTCCCCAACAATTCGTTGACCACAACAATGTGGTTTGGCTCAATCAAATGCCAGCTTGCATCCGGTGTCAACGGCTCCGACGCCACCAGAACGGTCGGTTCTTCACAAGGCAAGAGTTTTGTGTTGCCAGCCTCGCAGCTATAACGGTGGCCAGTGTGGACATACAGTGAATTCGGTGTCATCGTGCCTTCAGTACTAT
>QIFK01000194.1 GCA_003230615.1 Nitrosospira sp.
CAGTCGGGGCATCTAGCAAGGATATTGGTAAGGTTATCTCAAATTCTGGGGTTGCATAAAAAATACTCAGTGGAAAAACTTATTTACAATCTAGTCAGGTCCTTTTGTTTGCGGTGTGATGATGGAACTCTGGATGATATTCATTAACGCTGTGTATTGGGGATAGCATGGGTGGTCGACCTTCTTGTTTCGCATTATTGACTACGTGGCTGTTGGCAATACTTATGGTGGCAGTCATCGACATATACGGTATCGCTGGCCTGTTGCCCGCTTCGATATTGTTACTGGTTGGCCAAGGCACTCGCAGAGAACACGATCGGTTATGTGCTCAACGAATTTTTCAAAGCCAGAAATGGAAATCTTTTTTTGCAACTTATTACTTGCTGGTCCTAGGGCCTATAGTTTTATATGCAGCGATCAATCATATATACCTAAGCCGACTTCCTATAGCGATATTTGTATTATTACTAGGATTTCCTGTCATTCTCGCAGCGCTTGTAAATGATTTGTCAACCTGTCGAAAACAACAGGGGTCAAACTGAAGCCTACGAAAAAATGGGGGAAGTTCAGAGATCATTTTTTCCTAATATTAGAGAAAACGTTCTCTGATCCGGGTTTTCATTCGTGAGCCGATACCTATAACCTGACTGTCACCATGCCCAAACCCATCCCGAAACCATTGCTAGTGTTGCAACTGCGCCCCGAAGATGTCACCGCTGACAGCGAGTACGCCTGTATCCTGAAGTACGGCCAGTTAAAAGGGTCGGACACACACCGGATACGCATCGAGACAAGTGGCATCCCCGAAGGCCTCAGGCTCGACGATTATTGCGCGATCATTGTTGGCGGCAGCCCGTTTGATATCAGCACACCGGAAAACAGGAAACCCGCCATCCAGAAAAAGATCGAAGCTGATTTCAAACGTTTACTGGAACAGGTGTTAAGGCAGGACTTCCCCTTCCTGGGTGCCTGCTCCGGTAACGGCTTGCTGGGCCATTACCTCGGCACACCCATCACCACGAAATTTAGTGAAACCGTAAGCTGCGTGACCCTGGACATAACCGAAGATGGAAAAAAGGATAAACTATTAAAAGATTTCCCGGATCGCATCGACGTGCTGCTCGGCCACAAGGAAGCCTGCGACAGCACACCGATCGGGGCGACCTTATTAATGACCGGCAAAGACTGTCCGGTGCAGATGTTCCGCATCGGTGAGAACGTGTACGCCACCCAGTTCCACCCGGAAGGCGACGCCGAGGAATTTGCATTACGAATTGATATCTATGCGAATCATGGCTATTTCGAACCCCATGAAGCGGAAGCAATAAAAAAGGCCAGCAGTGAAAAACCGACGCCTTATGCGCAGGAAATACTCAGACGATTTGTGGATAGATACTACAAGTAACAATTTAAAGGGTACTGACCCCTTTAGTTTGCTGCATATCTATATTAGAGGAAACTGGGATCCGACCCGGGTTTTACTAATATTAGGCATGAATTTGCCCCGACCTTATTTTTGATAAGTATGATCATAATTTCGCCGAAAAAACATCAGAAAAAAATCAAGTTTTGTCTATGTATATATGTGGCTATCTGGCTCAGTATTTGACTCGTATATTAGGAAAAAGGTGATCAAAGATAATCCAGAAACTAATAAAGGAAACACAACATGAAGACTGCCGCATTCTCAAAATTCACAACCCTCATTATGATACTCGGTCTACTCGCTGCCTGTGGCGGCGAAAGTAAGAGTAAAAATATTCCCAAAGACATCGCTCTTACAGCCAAAGGTCAAAGTATTGTCACTACTGTGGATGTTGGATTGGCAATCACCCTATCGGCGAATATTGCGCAGAGCGATACGCTTAATTTTATTGTAACGGTGAATCCCGCAAACGGTATATTGAGTGGAACCGCACCAAATTTTACCTATACGCCTGATTCTCTCTTTGAAGGGGCAGACAGTTTCATGTTTACCGTCAGTGGTGCAGGCACGACAAGCACTTCGGCAAGGGTGCACATCCAGGTCGTGGAGGGAATCATTCATGTAGCAACCTCAGGGGATGATGCCGATCCAGGTAGTGCCGCCAGTCCAAAACTGACAATTCAGGCGGGAATTACTCAGGCCGATACCGATTACACAACTTCAGTCGTGAAGATTGCCGCAGGAACCTACGCTATCGATTCCAATGTTGCAGGTCCTGGTGACAATGCAATCGTACTGGTTGAGGGCGTCTCTCTATTCGGCGGATACAGCGTCGCAAACTGGAACGATCGTGATCCTACTGCACATATCACGATCATTGATGATAACAACATCGATGATACAGGCTCGAATGCTATAGTTAATTTTAACCGTACTATCCTTGCAAGCACTGGAATCACCAATGCTACTATCGTCGATGGGTTTAGCATTCAAGGTGGCGATGGTGATTTCACAACTGCGCTACTGTTCGAATCCGGGTCACCAACCATTCGCAACAACATTATTCTCGGAGGAACAAACCCCCCAGCTACCAGCGCAGGTGAAACTTCGAGCGGCCTTTTGCTATTAAATAGCGCTGCGGCCATTATGGATAACGTAATCAATGGCGGAAGTGGTGGTCATAACTCTCGTGGAATCGATCTCTCCAGTTCTTCTCCAGCTGTCCTGCGCAACTCCATTAGCGGCGGCAACGCGTTTTCAAATGCTCTGGGGATTTATAACACTACCGGTTCTTCGCCGCTAATCGCGAACAATATAATTCAGGGTGGTCAGGCCTTTAGAGGTTACGGTGTTGGACTCAGTCTTTCATCGAATCCGGTTCTGATCAACAATACGATTTATGCGAAGAGTTACGGTATCAATATATTTTCCTCTAACCCGGATATTAGAAACAATATCATCTATTCCGATGAAACTTGCATTAAGGAAGAAAACGATCTGTCGAACCCTGTGATGATGCGCAACAATAACCTGTTTGGGTGCAGTATTTTATACCGTGACAACGGAACCACCGACATCACGGACTTGACCACCAACATTACTACCAATGAGGGCAGCGACACGTTAGCTAATTTCGATAATGCCATGGTCGATCCTGTTTTTGTAGATTTTGACGGCGCGGATAACAATCTGGAAACAATATTAGACAACGATTGGCACCTGACAGATCTCTCCCCTACATCCGTTACTATCGGAGGTCTGGATTTATCAGGAATAATTACAATCGACAAGGATAATGCTCAGCGAACTGATGACGGCTTTGGCATAGGGTGGTCTATGGGAGCTTATGAAAAATAAAATAGTACAGGGGTCGGTGACAACTGATAACGAGCATCATTTGTCACCGACTCCTTTTATGCGACCTTACTGATAACCGGCAAGGACTGTCCGATACAAATGTTCCGCATTGGGGAAAACGTGTACGCCACCCAGTTCCACCCGGAAGACGACGCCGAGGAATTCGCCTTGCGCGTGGATGTCTACGCCAATCATGGATATTTCGAACCCCATGAATTGGAAGCAATCAAAAAGGCCAGCAGCCCTCAGGCGATTTGTGGCGTGTTATTTAGATTAATGAGATGTGGGTTTTTAATATTAGGAAGAATTTTGTTCTGTCCTATTTATCTTTGGATAATTTA
This sequence comes from Nitrosospira sp., assembly GCA_003230615.1. GTDB lineage: Bacteria > Pseudomonadota > Gammaproteobacteria > Burkholderiales > Nitrosomonadaceae > BJGV01. Next base: position 3,625 of record QIFK01000194.1, read on the forward strand.
TAGTGCCTACTTTTAAACCCTCCGGCCCCATTTATTCTTCCATAATAACTTGCGCGAGTGTTACAACCTGATGTGTTTCTTCATTTTCTGCAGTCATTAATTCATCGAGCTTATCAATGCTCAAACCTGTCTGATTTTGCCAATCTTCTGCCCTCATGTAACGCCACACATATTCCCGAATAAGCCCTGCTTCACGTATCTTCACTAATAACTCCAAGTATGGATTTATAGATTGTACTTCAGCAGACTGTTCGGCCCAGAATTCGGCCATGTGATCCCGGGCAAAACTTTCTTCATCGAATTGAGAATCCATACCACGAGACTCAGGATGATCATCCACATAACTCCCCTCCCTGACCCTTATCTTTATGGAGGCATACAATACCCATGCAGCGGTAATTTCAGATCTTTCTTGAGCAGAACTGTGCAGGCCGATCTCCCACTTCGGTTTTTTAGGCTTTTTACTAAATATTTTCCCAAACATTAGAACCTCCTTATTATCTATTACTATTGCCGTTGATAGTCTTTCAATAATTACCCACGATAATACGAATTTACTTCCAGAACTTCCACCATTATTTTTCTGGTATTTCTGCCATACAATTTTGACATACTGAAATGTGAGAGTCGTCAACGTTGACTACTGTTAGTAATTCGGCCTCTTTATTTCCACACCATGCACACACAAACGGGCTAGGCGGTGGGTCCATCGAGGGTGATTGTAGTTTAAGTGTTCCGGTCTCTTCACGCAGACTTTTTATGCACTCTAACTCGTGTAGAGCTATTTCATTATTTGGTTCTAATTCCAGAGATTTTTTATACTGCTCTTCTGCCTTATCCAACTGCCCCATCTCGATAAGCACACTGCCTCTCCCTCTCGTAGCAACAGCCATATCAATTGCGCTCACAAAGGGATCTATCTTATCGATTGACTCGTAAAGCGATAATGCTTTTTGTTTTTCTCCTATATATAAAAGTGCTACTGCCTTCTCCAGTAAAAATTTCGGGTTAGTTGGTTCAAGTGAAAGGCCATTATTTATATAAACTATTGCGCCATCATAGTCTTTCTTATCGACGCTGATGCTCGCCAGCAGGTAATAGGCAAGAGGATAGGCATTGCCTGGCCATTTAATTGACGAATGCTTTTTCCCTTCCTTTTTCATCCAGCCGATATAGTGAACAAATGACTGTTGATCCCAAAATCGTATCGTTAACGAATTATCGCTATTATAAGTAATATTTGAATAGCCTTCAGGTGTATTGGTAATCACTGAAAGTAGTATTGTTTCAGCCAAATCAAGATTTCCATTCCTTAGAGCAACAGTTGCCTTTTCTACATTATCGACATCATTTACTTCGCAGTTTTCTTTACTACCCGGTTTCATAGCTAACCTGCTCAAGTAATTGCATGAAGAACATGATCGCACACTTGATCGTTTCTCTGCAATTTATTAATTTCTTGGGCCAGAAAACAGTTTTTGGCGCGCATCGACGTACTGCTCGGTCACAAGGAAGCCTGTGACAGCACACCGGTCGGGGCGACCTTATTAATGACCGGCAAAGACTGTCCGGTACAAATGTTCCGCGTTGGGGAGAACGTGTACGCCACCCAGTTCCACCCGGAAGGCGACGCCGAGGAATTCGCCTTGCGCGTGGATGTCTACGCCAATCATGGTTATTTTAAACCCCATGAAGCGCAAGCAATCAAAAAGGCCAGCAGTGAAAAACCCACCCCCTATGCCCAGGAAATTCTCAGGCGATTTGTAGCGTGTTATTTGGATTAATGAGAAATGGGTTTTACTATTAGGAGCAATATAGCTTTGACACTAAATATTATCAATCCTAAGATTTAATTCTTGGACTACTTTTTCATAGTATTTATTCTTATCCTTTTCTTTTCTATCGCAAGAAACAAGTTCAATATCATTTGCTTTTAATAAGCGAAGCTTAGTTTTATCTATGCTTTCTCGTTGCAATGGATAGTAATAATATATCTTGTTACTGTGTAATATCTTTTTTTTATACTTAGCTCTTGCTCGAAATGTAAGCAACCACCACAAATGTATTTCAACAAAATCTAAGCCAAGTCCTACTATATGGATATCATGGTTAAATACTAGATCTATCCAGCTTATTATTTCTTCATTTGGATTATTTATAAGTCTTTTTGTTAGGGGGCCTAGTTTAATTTTCTTATATGACCCTCTTGTTCCAGATACAACATAATTACGCATGCTCTGTAAATATCCTGAATAATGTTCATACCCGAGAGTAATTGTATTAGAATTATGCGCATCACCCTGTATATGCCAGAACCGCTTATTATTGACTTTGTGATTACGAAATACACTATATCTATTTTCTGCAACTATACCTTCATTCTTAAAATCAATTTTTGACTTATTTGAAATTGATCTCTCTAATGTGAATTCATAATTTGTTGTAAGAATCTCTGAAACATCTAGTCTAGTAAGTTTTTTATGTATGGGATTCGGATCAATTTTTTGTACTTTGTCTGATATAAATTTCTTTATTTCAGTTTCCGTAACGGTATTGTTTGAAAGAGCAAATGTACATATTTCTTCGTAAAAAAGTGGGAATTGTTCATCTAGGTTTTGTATTTTATTCTGCGCTCCAACATATTGTATTAATTCTTTTAGAAGTTCACTCCATTCATATCCTGAACTAATGTTATTTATATCATTACCAATTAATAGTGCTGATTTCATAATTAGTGGTATCGATAGAAGTATTAGACGGAAATATGAAAGGGAGGCTTATTTTTATCCGAATTTATTTTTTTTATTTTGCTATACACATTATTACACTAACCTTATTAGATTTATCATTAATAAGCTTCTACTAGTCCTAATTTCATCAATCTTATAGTTAAAGCTTCTTCGCTTACCTGCAAGTAAGTCGATAGTTTATAGATAGTAGTGTCGTCAAATAAGTCTAAATCATATTTCCTTATGTATTCTTTTGTTAGATCCGCCGGCATGATTAGTTCAGCAGCAAAATTGTTTGCCTCAATCTCTTTATAATCTATCCCTTTGCTAGAATCCGCATCTCTAAAATAGGCCCATTTTTTATCAACAAAAATATCTTCACTTTCACCCTTGTCGTGATGCAAAATAAAATGCCCTATTTCGTGTGCGGTAGTAAATCTTTGTCTATTTTTACTATGATCTTTATTGATTCCTATTGCGGCCTTCCCTTCTTTAACAACTAAAAGTCCTGATACATCATCATCAAAATTATCTTCTATCACTCTAATACTTAAGTATTTTGTCACAGCCTTTAAGTCTACAGGCAGCTTATATGAATCGCTACTCTGCAATAGATGTCGAGCTTTTTTTCTAATAACTTCATGACTAATTTTCATACCTTTTTGATCCTTTTATCTAAGAAATTCTTAACTTGATATTTTACGCGCTCTTTGTCTTCCCCGAATTGCTTGTCGAGACTAGGGGAAATAATTTTAATAGAGTCCATTAACTTTTCTAACGAGGGAAGAATATCCTGAATTTTTAAATCTAGGTGCGCACAAATTTCATATACTAAATGAACAGGTAAATTTTGGTTACCTTTTTCAATATTGGTTATTGATGTTCTGGTAACACCAACATGTTTTGCTAATTCACCCTGTGTAATTATTAGTTTCTTTGTATTTTCACTAAATCTTCTAGCACGAATGCGCTTTCCAATTAATTTATACAACAAAGCGTCGTCTATTTTTTTCATAAATGATTACACAAAAGTTTAGGCGGTAAAAATTTGATACACAGGCGCTATTTATTTGTACACCCATTTTCATAAGATGTCAATGAGGACGACATACTTTCCAATCGGCACAATATCTTGACACGAAATATGTTTATCTGTAATCTCATACTCACGCCAGTGCCTTACCAGAAATACGGCTGGTGATGAAGAATTAAAGTGAATATAGAAATAAAAAGGGGCAAACCGAAGTCTGCCCCAGGTGAACGCAGTCAAGACTACGCTCGGTGTGGAAGCCCACAGTATCAGTCTCCTGCCTCCCTGGCGTCAAGCTATTGTTTGCCATTATTAAAGCGACCAACCATCTCTGTTGATTGGTTGTCGCGCTAACTATTTGATTAATAAAGGTACATGAAAATGGCAATAGTAAAAATTTATATCGATGGAAATAAAATCAATATCGAGGCTGGTTTATTGACTGGTGATTCTCTTCTTAGTATTTCAGGGGTTACAGGTATACAACAACTCCTTCTTGAACGTGAATCCGATATTGATATACCTATTTTAAAGACTGATTTCCTCATAATTGATGGGGATGAACGTTTCTCCATAGGAGATGGGTCTCCGCCTATTGAAGAAAACCCCTGCTTAAGAAAACCTATTCATTTTATTCTCAATGGGAACGAAATCGAACACGAGAATGCATTGGTTCGTCCAAAAATTACTGGTGCAGAATTGAAGTCCCTTGATCCTCACAGCGACCCAACTGATGGTCTTTTTGCTGATCTAGACGATCTCGCTGATGAACCTATCAGGGGAGATATGCGAATACTAGTACAGGATGAAGACAAGTTTATCACCACACCTTGCGGAAATGTTGGGGACAGCCCATTGCCACAAGGAATAATCAGTGACCATTATCAGCAGGTGCTTGATAGTTACCCTTACGCAAAGCTACAAAAGTGGGGAGATCAATTCCTTCTAATACTACCCAACACTGCGTTGCCTGATGACTGGAGCCCTCGCTCAGTCGACTTATTGATTTTAATACCAAACGGCTACCCTGTTGCTGCACTTGATATGTTCTTCGTTGACCCTGCGGTTAAGATAGCTGACGGGCGGCAGCCTGATCGTGGTAACCACTATGAGACATTTTTTGAAAAGAATTGGCAACGATTTAGTTGGCACTATCAAAATCATAAATGGGATCCATCCCACGATACGATGAGCAGTCATATCAGGTTCTGCTTAAAACGTTTCTCACTCAAGAAGTAGGTGGTGAAAATGACTTATAAGCTAAAATTACTTCGTAAACATTTCGATCAATTGCAACATATTCTTGATAGTAAGTTCGATGAAGAAAGAGCTTGTTTTCTACTATGCGCAATTGCTACTACATCAAAGGGAAAGAACCTCCTTGCCCGAATGGTTATCCCACTTGATAAAAATGATCTGCTTGAACAGAGCTCAAATCAGTTATCAATAAAACCTGAGGTAATGCTGCGAACAGCACGATTGGCAAAGAAATATGATCTCTCAATATGCTTTATTCATACCCACCCAATGCAGGATGGAACGGTAAGCTTTTCAATAGCTGATGATATTGGGAATCAAAAAAGTTTTGAATTCTTTAATAGAATGATCCCTGATGGAATTAATTCTGCTCTTGTATGGGATCGTAGAATCAGCTTAGTTACTGGTAGAGTTTATAAAGATTCTGAATATTGGAATGAACTCGAGAATGTAGAAGTAGTCGGAGAGCATTGCACTATACAAACGATTTGCTCAACCACAGCAAAAAATAGCAATAAAGATCTTGGGCAGTATGATCGCCAGGTCTTACTACTGGGAAAGAAAGGTGTTGATCTGTTGTCAGACCAAAGCTTTGCAGTTATTGGTGCAGGCGGTATTGGTTCAATAGTTTCTGCATTACTTTCACATAGCGGTGCTGGAAACATTATACAGGTTGACCATGATTCAATATCTGAAACTAATCGACCACGTGTTATCTATGCAACTCCAGAAGATATTTTAAAATTGTCTTCAAAAGTGGATATTGCGAAAAACTACGCAAAAAGAACGAATCCAGACTGTAATGTCCAACCAAAGAAAATGAAAGTGCAAGAATCAGGATTACTAGCTGATCTAGTTGGAGTAGACGCTATTATTTGTGCCACAGACGATCATTCCAGCCGAGCATTCTTAAATCAAATTTGCCAACAATACTACATTCCACTCTTAGATCTTGGAGTGCAATTTATCGCGCTACCTAAGGATGGAAGTGTGGTTAACGAGGTTGGCAAAATAAATTTAGTATTACCAGGTACAGCGTGTCTCCTATGTAGTAATCACATTGACCCAGATCGAGTCAGATATGAGGGATTACCCATGGACCAGAAGGAGCAATACATAAAGGACGGTTATATACGCGGTGTTCAAGAAGATCAACCATCGATGATGATGTTTAACATGGAAGTTGCATCTAGGGGTATTCAGATTCTTCTTTCTCATATGCTGGGGATAAAACTGATACCAACAGATCGCTATGAGAGATTCTCTTTCCTTGGAACTGGCGGTGCCCCTCATCACAATGAAGTAAAAAAATATCAGCGAGATAACTGCATCTATTGTGGCAAATCATCAATATACCTCGGGATGGGTGATTCAGCTCAACTTCTGTTTCAAACTAATAGTGAACTGGAGGTGAGTCATGCTTAGCTATATTCTTGGGCTTATTAACGACTATCATCGCAAGCACGGTCGTTTACCTAGACTTGTGTGTTTAAATCATACCCACATGAAAGCATTGAAATCAGAGCATCCTGAAATATTTAAGAAAGAACAGTGGCCAACATTAGGCTTCCGTATATTAATATTTACAGATTACGAGTTACCACAGCCAAGAGTGGTTTGGTTTCCGACCTTAAAAAACCACAGGCTGTACTCTTTATTAAATAAATTCCCAAAATATAATAAAAAAGAACCACATTTTTTGGAGAAAAAAAATAGAAAAGGGAACGGAGGGATTAAATCATAAGCAAACGCATAATCCATTACAATTGGCTTTCAGAATAATCGGCAACACTGTTTAATTCTTGCTCTGCAGCGG
>QIFK01000168.1 GCA_003230615.1 Nitrosospira sp.
ATTAAAGAGGGTTCGTTTGAATTGATACGATTGGGATTTACACCAACAGGTATTCTGAAAACAGTTGTATTGCATGATAATTTTGGCCAGACCACGGTGATTACATTTTCAAGTTTTCAGAAAAATCCCAACCTAGAACCCGGGTTATTCAAATTCACCCCGCCCAAGAATGCGGATGTGATTAGTGACTGACTTGTTCGAGAAACATGAACCTTCTACACCATTAGCGGAACAATTACGCCCACAAAAACCGGAAGATATTATCGGTCAGTCGCACTTACTTGGTGCGGGCAAGCCTTTAAGTATCGCGTTCAAAGCTGGAAAACCCCACTCAATGATCCTTTGGGGGCCTCCCGGTACCGGCAAAACCACTCTGGCACGACTCATGGCGCTGGTCTTTGATGCTAAGTTCATATCACTATCAGCAGTGCTTTCGGGGGTTAAGGATATCCGTGATGCGATAGAACTAGCGCAGGTGACGCTGCAGCAATCGGGCCGACATACCATTTTGTTTGTAGATGAAGTGCATCGTTTTAACAAGTCACAGCAGGATGCATTCTTACCTTATGTTGAAAAAGGATTAGTAACATTTGTTGGCGCCACTACCGAGAACCCTTCTTTTGAAGTCAACAGCGCTCTGCTGTCACGTGCTCATGTTTACGTGCTTAAAACATTGTCGGAAGACGAACTTGCTATTCTATTAGATCGAGCGGTAAATCATGCATTGATTGGATTAAGTTTATCCAATGATGCGAAACGCATGCTGATTGGATTTGCTGACGGAGATGCACGGCGTTTGCTCAATTTACTGGAACAAACAAAAATTGCCGCAGAAACTGAGGAAATTACAGAGCTTACCGCAGATTATGTCCGCAATATACTCTCTTCTAACCTACACCGTTTTGACAAGTATGGTGATGAATTCTACGACCAGATATCTGCGCTGCATAAATCGGTACGTGGTTCTGATCCAGATGCCGCACTTTACTGGATGTGCCGTATGCTTGATGGCGGCACTGACCCGCTTTACATAGGACGGCGGTTGATCCGTGCAGCAACGGAAGACATCGGACTGGCCGATCCGCGTGCATTGCAAATAGCGTTGAATGCCTGCGAAGCTTTCGAGCGCCTGGGCAGCCCTGAAGGCGAGTTGGCACTTACACAGGCAGTACTATATCTAGCCTGCGCACCAAAGAGTAATTCTTCTTACCTCGCGTATAATAAAGCTCGGTCTCTTATCAGCAATGATAAGTCACACCCTGTACCAAATCATTTACGCAATGCGCCTACCAAGCTGATGAAAGAACTAGGTATTGGATGCGAATATCGTTACGCTCATGATGATATAGAAGCCTACTCCGCTGGAGAGGATTATTTTCCTAAAGGCATGCCAGCCGTAAAATTGTATAAGCCTACAACACGCGGACTTGAAGAAAGGATCTCTGAAAAACTAGCACATTTTCGCGAACTAGACAAAAAGGTAAAAAATCCCCGTAAGCCAGGGTAGGCTATCCCTTCCAAACTATAAATGAAATGCGTTCTATTCAGGATATTTTTATATGCTAGACATTCATCTGTTACGTACTGATCTAATAAAAGTACTCAACGGCCTTTCTTCGCGTGGATTTCAACCAACTGAGGACCTTAAGAAACTGATGGAAGAGCGCGGATCTATACGGATAAATACACAGAAACTGGAAGAAACAAGAAATAAGACTGCACACAATGTTGGTCGACTTCGTTCGGCTGGGTATGATATGAGTGATAAAGAGATAATATCTTTATTGGATCAAACGAAGAAAATACCTAAGCAGCTAAAGGACGCTAAGAAAAAACTAGGTAATATTGAGAATAAATTAAACCAGCTACTAGATGTAATCCCAAATCTGCCACATGATACTGTTCCAAAAGACGGAAAAAATAAGGAAGTGCGACACTGGGGGACAGAAAAGACGTCGGGTTCATTTAGTTTCCCAGTAAAGGATCACGTAACTATCGGCGAAGGTCTAGGGTTATTAGATTTCAGAACTGCAACAAAACTTAGTGGCGCGCGGTTCAGTTTAATGGTAGGCGAACTTGCCCGGCTACACCGCGCACTAGCGCAGTTCATGCTGGACACACATACCCAGGAACATGGTTACACCGAAACCTATGTACCGTATCTAGTCAATGCAGAGAGTTTGCATGGAACTGGACAATTACCTAAATTTGAAGAAGATTTATTTAAAATCCCTCGAAAAAAGTGCGAGAGTGAAGAAAGCAAGACTGACAAAGGATTGCAAGAGGAAAATTGGTACTTAATCCCTACTTCAGAAGTACCGCTAACTAACTGCGCACGCAATGAAATTGTTTCTCTGGAATCCCTGCCCATCAAGCTTACTACACTCACACCATGCTTTCGTTCTGAAGCAGGAAGCTATGGCAAGGATACGCGCGGCCTGGTCCGCCAGCATCAATTCGAGAAGGTAGAGCTTGTACAACTTGTTCATCCTCTGAAATCCTACGAAGCACTAGAGCAGCTTGTTGGTCATGCTGAAAAGATTCTCCAAAAACTAGAATTACCTTATCGAGTGATGTTGTTACATACAGGTGACATGGGATTTTCCGCAACTATGACTTACGATATTGAGGTCTGGCTACCCGCACAAAACACTTATCGGGAAGTTTCTTCGTGTAGTAATTGCGAAGCGTTCCAGGCGCGACGCATGAAGGCACGCTTTCGTAATGAGAAGGGTAAACCGGAACTATTACATACTTTAAATGGTTCGGGTCTGGCAGTGGGACGTTGTCTAATAGCGATTCTAGAAAACTACCAAAATGCTGATGGCAGTGTTTCTATTCCTGAAGTCTTGCGCCCTTATATGGGAGGCATTGACCGACTAAAGCATAGAGAAAAATAAAGTTATACCAATTAGTTTGAAAAATTTAGTTATTGAGTTCTACAAATTCTGTCCCGCATATTTTCTAAAAATTATATTGTTAATAACTTGTAACATTTTTAGTCGGCCTGTTTCCTTAAAAATGCTGGAATGTCTAATACCTCCACACCGGACTGTTTCATTGCTTCCACTGTTGCATCACGTCTATTTGTGCGACTAACAGCAGGAATATCGAGCTCCCTCCAGTTCACAGTATCCTCTGATACAGTGCCATCAGTTCCGGTGCGAGAATGAATAATGCTTATCGGTTGAGGCTGAACGCTATTCGGCAAACCACCAAGCCCAGTTGCCACTACCGTAACACGTAAGTCATTCTGCATGTTTTCTTCGATTACAGTACCAACAATCACAGTCGCATCTTCAGCGATAAAATCCTTGATTGTATTCATCACCTCGTGAACTTCGCGCATTTTCAGTCCTGCGCTGGCAGTAATATTTACCAACACCCCACGCGCACCTGAGAGGTTCACATCCTCCAGCAGAGGGCTTGCAACTGCCTGTTCTGCAGACAAACGCGCGCGGTCAACCCCTGTAGAAAATGCTGACCCCATCATAGCCATGCCCATTTCCGACATCACAGCTTTCACATCAGCAAAATCTACATTAACGAGACCCGGGCAGTTGATTACCTCTGCAATCCCTGCAACTGCACCATAGAGTACGTTGTTTGCTGCCTTAAATGCATCTAGCATACTAACATCATCCCCCAAAACTAACATTAGCTTATCGTTTGGAATCACGATTAACGAATCAACATACTGTGACAATGCTTCCATTCCGGATTCTGCTTGTTTTAGGCGCCTACCCTCAAATGCGAACGGTTTTGTCACAACTGCCACGGTTAGGATTTCCATTTCCTTTGCTACCTGCGCAACCACTGGTGCGGCACCAGTACCGGTGCCACCACCCATACCAGCAGTAATAAATAGCATGTCTGCACCTTCAATCAACTCAGCAATACGGTCACGATCTTCCAGTGCAGCCTCGCGTCCAATTTCAGGATTTGCTCCCGCACCCAACCCCTTAGTGATAGCAGATCCCAATTGCAACAGGATACGTGCTTTATTACGCTTCAACGCCTGCGCATCAGTATTGGCACTAATAAACTCAACACCTTGTACCCCATTCTGAATCATGTGGTCCACTGCATTACCACCACAGCCGCCGATACCAATAACTTTTATAACTGCTTCCTGGTCTTCTGCATCCATGATTTCGAACATAATACTTCTCCTTTTATAAACTAAACCAATAATTATTCTATTTCTTACAGCTAACTCTTAATTATTAAATGTACCCAGACGCTAAATATGTTGCCAAACAGTACAATCAGATCCTTTTGGCTACACTCAAAAATTTCCCTGAAACCAATTTCCCATTCTCTGAAGAACCTGCTTGAACGAATTTCCCTGCAACCTAACGTGCTGATGATGCCGGAGCTGTTGCATGCCAGCAATAATTAGGCCGACACCAGTAGAAAACCGTGGCGTACGTACAACCTCTGCTAAGCTGCCACGATAAATCGGTAACCCCATTCGAACCGGCATGTGAAATATTTCTTCAGCAAGTTCTACCATGCCTTGTAAGGAACTACTGCCGCCGGTAATAACAATTCCAGAAGAAAGTAACTCCTCAAAACCGCTACGACGCAGTTCGGCCTGCACGAGAAGATAGAGTTCCTCTGCCCGTGGCTCAATTACTTCTGCCAATGTTTGTCTGGAGAGCTGGCGTGCGCCGCGATCACCTACACCTGATACCTCCACCATTTCTCGTGGGTCAGCCATTCCCCTTAAAGCACAACCGTAGCGACACTTAATATCTTCTGCATCCTTTGTAGGTGTACGTAATGCCATTGCAATATCGTTGGTGATCTGATCCCCGGCAATCGGAATTACTGCTGTATGGCGGATCGCACTATGAGCAAATACCGCAATATCTGTAGTACCACCACCGATATCCACCAAGCACACGCCTAGATCTTTTTCATCTTCTGACAGTACTGCCATTGCCGATGCAAGTGGTTGCAATACCACATCACACACTTCCAAACCACAGCGACGCACACATTTCATAATGTTTTGTACGGCTGATACGGCGCCTGTAACGATATGTACTTTTACTTCAAGTCGTATTCCACTCATACCAATTGGTTCGCGCACATCTTCTTGGCCATCTATAATGAATTCCTGATTAAGAATGTGTAAAACCTGTTGATCTGCAGGTATGTTCACTGCTTTAGCAGTTTCCATCACACGCTCCACATCTATCTGCGACACTTCCTTGTCTTTGATTGCCACCATTCCGTGCGAATTGAAACTTTTGATGTGATTTCCGGCAACACCGGTATAGACTTCACGAATTTTGCAATCTGACATCAATTCAACTTCCTCTAGCGCACGCTGGATTGCGTTTACTGTAGTTTCAATATTGACCACTACACCTTTTTTCAGGCCACGAGAGGGATGGCTCCCCATACCGATAATTTCGAACCCACCTTCAGAATCCACCTCTGCGGCAATAACAGCGATTTTTGAAGTACCGATGTCAAGACCGGCAATTAGACTTCTATTTTCATTTACTCTATTCATTTAATGAGCTCTTAATATCACACTACTTTTTTCAAACTCGGATTGTGCGAATGCCGCCGATTTGCTTCCAGCGTTCGCACAGAGAAACCGTTTTGGTAACGTAGATCTACATAAGTTATTGGTTGTTTAAATTGTGAAATGATGTGGCCATGTGCAGACACATATAGCTCTAGTCGGGCCTCAACTTGCTCCCGTCCCAGCTCCAACACAATTCCGTTTTTCGTATGAATGCGCCATGCGCGGCGAGGTGAAAAATCTACCTGAATAATAATCTGCTGAAGCGGTTTCAGCAGTTTTCTGAAAACAACATATTGTCGTGCTACTTCGTGCGAATTTTCTACTGGTCCAGTAAATGCTGGTAACCACTTGTCGGTCACAGCATTAAATACTTCTCCGTGAATGTTCACCAACGCAAGATTATCTCGCCTAGCTAGCGCTACATGTTCCTCCAACACCACTTCCAGGCTCTGTGGCCAGTACCGTCGGACACTCGCGGTGCGCACCCACGGTAATTTTTCAAATGCGTTACTTATCTTATCAAGGTCAACTGTAAAAAAACTTCCAGCTACTTCACTATTTATAATGCTATTTATCTGTTCCCGTTTCACATGCTTAAACTCTCCGTTGATGTTGTTGATTCCACCAACACTTACTTCATTCAGCGTAAATATCGGCAAATTTATCACTGACGGGCTAATAACAAATACTGCTATCAATGCAGCGAGTGTAAATAGTCCATTGGCTAATATATGTAGCGTCCGATGGTTATCCCACATGTGCCAACTCCAGTATCCGTATTACGAGATCCTCAAACGATATTCCTGCCGTTTTTGCTGCAATCGGTACAAGGCTATGGCTAGTCATGCCTGGGGAAGTGTTAGTCTCAAGAAAATAAGGTTTACCTGATTTATCCAGAATCAAATCTACTCTTCCCCAACCTTCACACCCTAGAGCCTTGTGTGCCTGCAAAGCTTGTACCTGTATCGTGTTTTCTTGTTCCGCGGACAAACCACTTGGACAAAAATAGCCGGTTTCATTAGATAGATACTTGGCCTCATAATCGTACAATCCACTTGCTGCCTCGATTCGTACCAGTGGTAGCGGAATATCCCCAAGAATTGCGACAGTCAACTCCATTCCTTCTATAAATTGCTCAGCCAACACCATCGGATCATGTTTTGCTGCTGATCGGTATACGTCTGGTAATTCCTCTGCAGACATTACCTTATACAAGCCGATAGTCGATCCTTCTCGTGATGGCTTAACAATCAGCGGCAGGCCTAGCTCTTTTACCACCATTTCAAAATCACTTTCTGCATTGAGCATCGCATAGTGAGGAGAGTTAATCCCCACCGCTTGCCATAGCAACTTAGTACGCCATTTGTCTATTGCAAGCGCACTTGCCAACACACCACTACCGGTATAGGGTAGCCCCATAAGTTCCAGTGCACCTTGCACGGTACCGTCCTCACCATAGCGCCCATGAAGAGCTATATACGCCACGTTGAACCCCTGCTTTAGAATCTCTTCCATCGGTTGGTCAACTGGATCAAACGGATGTGCATCTACCCCTCTACGCCGTAACGCTTTAAGTACAGCGTTACCACTTTGGAGCGAAATTTCACGCTCAGCAGAACGGCCTCCAAGAAGAACCGCAACTTTTCCAAAACTGCTTGTACTCACAGCTGACTATCCCTCGCAGAAAAGGTTTTACTTAGAAATTTGGATTCATAAGAATTCACTCGGCCTCTCCTATAATCCTTACTTCTTGTACCAATTCAACACCGGTTTTTTCCTTTACTCTCTTACTTACCTCTGTAATTACTGCCTCAATATCCGCTGCCATGGCATTCCCGGTATTAACGATAAAATTTGCATGTTTTGGTGAAACCATCGCTCCACCAATGCTAAAACCCTTTAATCCGCATGACTCAATCAGTCGCGCCGCATGATCTCCTGGTGGATTACGAAATACTGAACCAGCATTGGGTAAACTCAATGGTTGACTATTAATACGCCTAGATAGTAATTCCTTAATCTTCCTTCTGGATGTCGCATCATCGCCTTTCCTCAATCTAAACCACACACCCACGAACCATTCCTCACTAGCAGAAACTTGATCTCTGATAACTGACTTTAAACTTACGTTCCGATAGCTAATCCTATAATCTTTAGAATACCGATCTTGCAAATGACCTGAGCGATTGAGTGTCCGTACTCGCTCAACAATTTCCCACGTTTCTGTGCCGTAACAACCTGCGTTCATTGCCAGTGCTCCACCAACCGTGCCAGGTATACCAACCAAGAACTCTGCTCCTGCTAAATTACGTAATGCCGCAAATCGTGCAGCCTTTGCACAAGCCACACCAGCCTCGACATAAATCAATCCGCCCACTTCACTATGTTGCTCCAGTCGAAGATTATTTAACTGTGCATGTAATAACACCACCGTGCCACGTAATCCCCCATCGCGTACCAGAAGATTACTGCCCAACCCAACCATGTGCACCGACTCGCTAGGCGATAGACTGAGTAGAAATTTAGAGAGATCAGCTAAATCAGCTGGGATATAAATACGCTCTACCTCGCCTCCTGCGCGCCAGGAAGTGTGTTTTTTCATCGATTCATTCACACGTGTCTCGCCACGAAGAGTTCCTTCCAAGGTGCCCTTGATGTGTAGAGGCTGACCATGAGTTAAATTATTTATTTCTGACATATCCATTTATAAATCGTGTAAAGAACTAGCAAAGTTCTGCGCCACACTACCCACTGACCCAGCCCCCATGACCAGTACTACATCGCCATCCTGTACTATGCTGAAAATAGCAGCAGGTAACTCCTCCACGGTCTCAACAAAGATAGGCTCTACCTTGCCTTGCACTCTTATCGCCCGCACGAGTGATTTGCCATCAGCAGCAACGATAGGTGATTCCCCCGCAGAGTAAACCTCAGTTAGCAACAACACATCCGCAGTAGACAAAACCTTGACAAAGTCCTCAAATACATCTCGGGTACGGGTATAGCGGTGTGGCTGGAATGCAACCATCAGACGACGACCGGGAAATGCACCGCGTGCAGCAGCAATCGTGGCAGCTATTTCTACTGGATGATGACCGTAATCATCAACTAGTGTGAAACTTCCACAGTTGTTACTATCGTTTTTAGCTAATTTAATCTCACCACAGCGTTGAAAGCGTCGTCCCACTCCTTTAAATCCTGTCAGTGCTTTGATTATAGAGGCATCGGGCACACCTACTTCATTGCCCACTGCAATTGCTGCGAGCGCATTTTGTACATTGTGCAATCCTGGTAAATTAAGTGTAATGTTGAGCTTACGAGTCTTACCATTCACCCCAATCAAAGCAGTAAAACGCATCTGCCCACTACAATGGCTAATATCGGTGGCTCTAATTTGTGCTGTGTCCGATAGACCATATGTTGTTATGGGTTTAGAAATAGTAGGGATAATTTCGCGCACATTAGCGTCATCCACACATAGTATTGCCATGCCATAAAACGGTAGGTGCTGTACAAAATCTACGAATGCCTGTTTGAGTCTGCTGAAATCATGATCATAGGTTTCCATATGATCAGCATCTATATTAGTTACTACCGCTAGTACAGGCTGCAGATAAAGAAAAGAAGCATCAGATTCGTCCGCTTCCACCACAATGAATTCTCCACCACCTAGTTTGGCATGAGAACCTGCAGCTTCTAGTCTCCCACCGATAACGAAGGTCGGATCCATCTCTGCCTGTGCCAATACGCTAGCAATTAAACTAGTAGCGGTAGTCTTACCATGAGTTCCTGCGACAGCGATCCCTTGGCGCAATCTCAGTAACTCTGCCAACATCATGGCGCGCGGTACCACCGGAACATTACGCGCGCGCGCTGCGATTACTTCCGGATTATCTGGTTTTATCGCACTAGATGTAACTACCGCATCTGCTGATGCAATATGAGTATCTGCATGGCCGACATAAACGGTTGCACCCAATTCACTTAAGCGTTGCGTAGCGGCGTTTTCTGACAAATTTGACCCGCTTATTTGGTAGCCTAGGTTTAGCAACACTTCCGCGATTCCGCTCATGCCAGACCCACCAATTCCGACGAAATGAATGTGATTGACTTTATGCTTCATCTTTTTATACTTATAAAACTTTCGACAAAATTAGGAAGCTGAAAGTTGATAATTTCTTTGTTCATTTTTTAATCATCTCCATACACGCTTCTGCCACCAATCTAGTAGCATCCGGCCTTGCCAGTTCGCGTGCCTTCATTGCCATTCCCAATAGCTTTTCTCGAGTAAACTCCATTAATAGTTGCGCTAAGCCTTGGGGAGTAAGTTCATTCTGTGGCAGCAATACCGCAGCATCCTTATCGCTCAGAAATTTTGCATTGCTAGTTTGATGATCGTCCACTGCGTAAGGAAAAGGTACTAAAATGCTCGCTATACCCGCAGCAGTTAGTTCAGCAATAGTGAGCGCCCCAGCACGACATATCACCAAATCACAATCAGCATATTGAACTGCTATGTTTTCAATAAATACCAGCAGCTCACCTTCTACTCCAGCTTCAGCATAATTTTTTTTTAGTGTTTCTAAATGTTTTCTCCCTGCTTGGTGAGTTACCAGAGGACGCATATGATCCGGAATCAGTTTCAACATCTTTGGTACGATGGTATTTAGTGCCTGCGCTCCGAGGCTCCCACCAATTATCAAAAGTTTCAGTTTTCCACTCCGTCCCACATACCTTTTATCTGGTATATCTAATTGACTTATTTCTTTACGCACTGGATTACCAGAAAATATTATCTTTTTCTCATTCCTGATCGCGTT
>QIFK01000146.1 GCA_003230615.1 Nitrosospira sp.
GTGGTTCTCTACATGAAAGGCACACCAGAATTCCCACAATGCGGTTTCTCTGCCCATGCTGTAAAAATACTCAATACGTGCGGAATAGATAATATTTTCACCGTGGACGTTCTATCCAATCCCGAAATCAGACAGGGCATCAAAGAATACTCAAACTGGCCAACTATTCCCCAACTCTATATCAAAGGCAAATTTGTTGGTGGCGTAGATATCGTAACAGAAATGTACCAGAGCGGGGAGTTGCAGAAACTGATTCAGAAATGAATGTACTTGGCCAGACAAGATTATAAAAAGTCAAATGATATTGATCTTTTTATTGCGGAAATTGTGTTATTGACTGAATGCTAAAGCGATTACCCAGTAACGTGCAAATTTCCCAACTGCCATAAACAGTAGGACCCACAACCAGTTGACCCGAAGCCACCCTGCCGCAACACACAGTACGTCACCAATTAGTGGTACCCATGACAGTAGCAACACAGGACTTCCATGACAACGCACCCACGCCAATCCACGTGTACTGCCACTGGAATTTTTTACAAATGTCTTTTCATTTGGCAGGAATCGTCCAATAGCGTACGAGCTCATGCCTCCCAAGGTATTACCTAGTGAAGCAATTCCCAAAGCAGGCCAATAAAGCTGAGGGTGAGCTTTTAATACCCCAAACAACACTGCTTCTGAACCACCTGGGAGTAACGTAGCAGCTAAAAAACTTGCGGTAAACAAAGCCAGCAGACTTGACTGCTCATCCATAGGGTTATCCTAATTAAAGTAAACCCGAGTTTAGCGGTAAATTAGTCTTTAATGGAATTTGGGCACAAAATATTTTTCAGTTACAAATTAGTTACAAATTAGTTACAAATTGCATTAGCTACTATGTCGCACTTTTACTCCTCCTCTAAACGCCGACTATCAGTCGTACTCAGGATATAATCCATGACCCACCAAAATTTTACTTGGTGATATTATTGGGTGATGATATGCTTATAAATACGCCATTTCTGTTCAAAATAAGAGGAAAAACCATGCGAGCTGATACATCTTTTAAGCAAAATGTTGATTCAATTATTAGCTCCAAGAGCCTTCTTAAACACCCCTTCTATATTGCCTGGACTGAAGGAAGACTATCTAAGGAGCAATTGCGTCAATATGCGGAACAATATTTCCATAATGTTTTGGCAGAACCGACTTATCTGAGTGCGGTACATTTCAACACTCCTCATATTCACACTGAAACTAATAGCGGAGACATCAGCGTACGACAAGAAGTTCTGAAAAATCTTATTAGTGAAGAACATGGTGAGAAAAACCATCCTGCCTTGTGGAAAACTTTTGCCCTTGCTTTGGGCTCAAGCGAAAAAGATTTGGCCAATGCAACAGCATTACCTGGCACGGAGAATCTGGTTACAACTTTTCGGGATATTTGTCTGAATCAGCCATTCTATGCAGGCCTTGCAGCCATGCATGCATTCGAATCGCAGGTACCAGAAATTGCCGCAGTGAAAATTGATGGCCTGGCTAGATTCTATGGAATGAGCAACCCTGATAGTTATGAGTTCTTTACGGTGCATCAAGAAGCCGACATACATCATTCCCAGGTTGAATGGGCATTAATTGAGCGATTTGCTGACACCCCAGAGAAGAAAGCTGAGGTTCTTGCTGCAACTACGAAAGCATGTGATGCACTTTGGGGATTTCTTGATGGGATCTATGAAAATTACTGTACGGATCTCAACACCAAATGTAAGAAAGTGATAACAGTGCATTGATAGAAACAATACTTAAACTACCAAGTTTGAAGTACCGCATTTTATTGTGCCACTAACTTTAGTGCAGATATTCTTCTGATTTTGCCTGAATATTTTCATCTGAAGTCTGCAGTATCCTTAGAAGTTCTGTCTCCAGATGGATTAATGTTCTTGTTTCATTCAGTATACTTCCTGTAATCAAAAAAATATCCTCGGCGCGCTCGCCCATGGTATTTACCCTGGCACTGTGTACTCTAACATTGGAGCGCGCTAAAACTCGGGCAATACGTGATAGTAGCTCTGGCTGGTCACCAGCAACAATTGACAGTATGTGGTAGGTTCCTTTTTCATCGGGTTCAATATCAACCTCAGGTGTAATTGGGAAATGTTTAAGGTGACGGCTTAACCGCACCTGTGACGGAGGCTTGAGAGGTATTTGCTGTTCCAGCTGCCGTGCCAGTCCATTCTCCACCATACTGATTACATTGTGATATTGCTCTACTGCTTTAAACGGGTTCAATACTAAGAAACTATCAAGAGCGTAGCCATTGTAAGTAGTGTGGATTTTTGCCTCTACAATACTGTAATTGAGACACTCAAAGAATCCACAAATACGTGCGAATAGATCCTTCTTGTCAGCAGTATAGATCATTACCTGGATACCTTCTCCCGCTGGAACAATCTGTGCCTTTACCACTGGCACTAGCGAGTCTACCTTATTGTAAAGTTGAAGCGTATGCCATGCAATCTCCTCTGGATCGTGCTGTAATAAATAAGTGGTATCGAGTTTTGACCAGAGTCGCTCATGCGCACCAGTAGGAATAGCTTCAAGTTGCAGAAATTCCAACACCTTAATCTTGCGGTTTTCCAGAGCGCCGCCTACGTAAGCCGGTTCGCCACTTAGATACCGCCGTGTTGCCCAAAATAAGTCTTCTAGCAATTTGCCTTTCCACGTGTTCCAAACTTTTGGACTGGTACCACGAATATCTGCAACTGTGAGCAGATAAAGCGCTATGAGTCTACGCTCATCTCTGACACACACAGCAAAACCAGCGATCACTTCCATATCTGACAAATCCTGCTTTTGTGCTGTAGCTGACATTATCAGATGATTTTCTACCAGCCATGTTACCAGTTCTGTATCCTCCACTGATATCCCATGTTGTGTGCAGAACCGTTTTGCATCTTTCTTTCCAAGTAACGAATGATCTCCGCTACGCCCTTTAGCAATATCGTGAAATAGTCCCGCAAGGTATAGCATCTCAGGTCTATCAAACTCGCTTATGAGCTGGCTACATAGTGGGTACTCGTGAGCAAATTCAGAAGCCATAAAACGACGCAAATTTCTTACCACCATTATAATGTGTTCGTCAACGGTATAATCGTGAAAAAGGTCGTGTTGCATTTGACCAACAATGCGCCCAAATACAGGGATATAGCGCCCCAAAATACCGTAGCGGTTCATGAAGCGTAGTTCTCGAGTAAGTCCGCGGGGCTGACGTAGAATTTCCATAAATAAAGCGCGGTTACGCAAGTTGTGCCGGAAGGTGGAATTAATAGAAGGCGTGGAGTGCCAAAGTGCACGCAGAGTAGTAACGCTGCGGGCTTTTAATTCAGGATGTTGTTGCAATAAAAGCACGCTTTCTAAAATAACGCCTGGATCTTTCCTGAAGATATTTTCATCTCGTAACTCAAGAAACTCACCGCGTTTCTGAAAACGCTCATTGATTATTATTGGAACCAAATCTACATCAGGAAAAATTTCTGCCCGTAAAGTAAGTAGGAGAATGGTATTGATCTGCGTCACCGATTTTGCAGCAAGGTAATAACGTTGCATTAGCAATTCACCTGCACGACGCGGTGGCTTATCAGCGATCTTTAATTCATGAGCGAGCAACGTCTGGTAATCAAACAACAATCTATCTTCACGACGTCCAGCAAGATAATGTAACCGAATACGAAAGTCTTGCAAGATCGATTCGTGACGCTTTGCAAGTCGAGCTTCTTGCTGCGTGATAAACCCCCCCTTGATGAGATCTGACCAGGATTTTCCTAACCCAGCGGCGCGACTGACCCACAGAATATTTTGTAAATCTCGTAATCCACCAGGACTTTCCTTTAAGTTGGGCTCAAGATTGTAAGTCGCCTCGTGATAACGACCATGACGCTGCTGTTGCTCAAGCTGTTTGGCATTGAAAAATTCCTGTGGATTGAGCGCAGCTTTCATCGTGTGTGAAAACACACTGAATAATTGTCTACTCCCTGCAAGCCGTCTCGCTTCTAATAGACTGGTCTGTACCGTGATATCCTTATCTGATTCCTCCGCACATTCGACTAGTGTACGGACACTATGGCCCACTTCTAACCCCACATCCCACAAAAAGCCTACCCATTTCTCCAACCTCGACTTAGTGACATCATCCACAGCATCCGCATTGTTCTCCTCAGCGGGAAGTAATACTAGTAGATCTATATCCGAGCCAGGAAAAAGATGACCGCGCCCATAACCACCTACTGCCAACAGGGCAATTGAACTGGGAAACGACATTTCCTTCCATACTTGACGTAGCAGACCATCTACCAATCGGCAATAATCACGTAGTAATGCTGCGCTATTCGCATTCTGGCTATACTGTCGACGTAGTATCTCGCGGCCTTGTAGCAGCGCCTTCTTTCCAACTGCAGCACTTAATGGGCTCGGCAAAAATCCTCCAACAATATCTATCATGAAGATTAGAAACGAAATTTGGGTTTTGGCGGTACACCGGCAGACAGTGTCAGCACTTCATATCCAGTCTCAGTTACCAACACTGTATGTTCCCACTGCGCCGACAAGCTATGGTCTTTAGTAACTATAGTCCAACCATCAGCCATTTGACGAATAGACGCTTTACCTGAATTGATCATAGGCTCGACAGTAAAAATCATCCCGGGCTTAAGTTGCAAGCCAGTTCCGGTATGGCCATAGTGAAGAACTTGTGGATCTTCATGAAATTTAGTGCCAATACCATGACCGCAGAACTCTTTTACCACGCTACATCCTAAACTTTCAGCAAAGCTCTGAATAGCGTAACCAATGTCGCCTAGATGTTTCTCCGGTTTGATTTCCTCAATTCCAAGCCACATAGATTCGTATGTAATCTCACACAAACGCCTAGCCTGGATTGTTGGCTCCCCCACATAATACATACGACTTGTATCACCATGATAGCCATCCTTGATGACCGTTACGTCAATGTTGATGATATCGCCGGACTTCAGTTTTTTCTCACCTGGCACACCGTGGCACACCTGGTGATTCACTGAAGTACAAATAGATTTTGGGTAAGGCGAATATCCTGGTGGCTGATAATTGAGTGGTGCAGGAACAGTATTTTGCACATTTAACATATAATCGTGACACAGCGCATCAAGCTCACCGGTAGTAACTCCCGGTTTGACAAAAGGCGTAATGAAATCTAATACTTCTGAACCAAGCTCTCCCGCAATCCGCATTTTTTTTATTTCTTGTGGCGACTTTAGGTGTACCGTCATAATGGCTTCCAGTTCAAGGTGTAGGTGTAGGTAGCAACTTGATTTTTTCTGGCTGAAGCTCTGGCCGCAACTGTTTATTACTATTGAAATCGGAACCTGACTGAATGTAGAAAACAAAAACTAAATTAATAACTAACAGCAGAAGAGATAATACTTTCATTGTTGGTGGTTTATTGTTGTTAACAAACTCTAGCCTTGTTAAAATATTCTGCTAATCAATTAACACTATTATTAAGGTCCCAAAATGCAAGGCATGAAAATAGTTTCAAACTTAGCAATGCTAATTGCACTAGTACTATCTAATCAAGTTTTTGCTGAAACTTTAGTAAAGGCTAAGTCTCCAGAGAAAGCTTACGCTAGGGGCAATGCTGAGAATGGTCAGCAAATTGCAAGCCAAGTTTGTGCAAGCTGTCACGGTGCTGATGGTAACAGCACGATTCCAGTAAACCCAGTCCTAGCAGGACAACATGCAGAGTATATCACTAAGCAATTGATGAACTTCAAAGCACGGGACAATATGCCTGCGGAACGGAGCAGTCCAGTCATGACTGCAATGGTTATTCCTCTCTCATTGGATGACATGAAAAATCTCGGTGCTTATTACACCATACAAAACCCTAAACCTGGAGCGGCCAAAGACAAAACACTTGCAGAACAAGGTGAAAGAATTTATCGTGGCGGCAACATTGATTCTGGGGTGCCCGCATGTGCCAGCTGCCATTCTCCCAATGGAGCCGGCATCCCGCCACTTTATCCGCGCCTTGCCGGACAGCATGCAGAGTATACTGTAGCACAGCTTCGGGCATTCCGAACCGAACAACGCGCTAATGATCTTAACAGTGTGATGCGAGAAATAGTCACTCGCATGAGTGAGAAAGAGATGCGAGCTGTAGCAGAATTTATCTCTGGTTTACGTTAATAATTTAAATCTGACAACAACACCGCTAAAGGAAGTAAAATTTTTTATTTCCAAGTACTAAATATTTTTTCTGCTGCAAATATCGTTTTGCTAATTTCCTCGTCACCATGTGCAGCAGAAACAAACCCAGCCTCGAAAGCAGATGGCGCAAAATATATGCCTTCAAGTAGCATAGCGTGAAAAAAACGATTAAACGCTTCTCTATCACACTCCATTACTTCAGCATAACTTGTCGGTATATTTCTCCGAAAATAGAGACCGAACATTCCTCCTACTGACTGAGCACAAAAAGTAATTCCATATTTATTTGCTGCGGCAGTAAGACCTTCAGTAAGTTGTAAGGTACTAGCAACGAGTTTTTTGTAAAACCCTGAGGTTTGTATTTGCCGCAAGGTGGCAAGCCCTGCACTAACAGCAATAGGGTTTCCAGAAAGTGTGCCCGCTTGATATACCGGACCTAAAGGGGCAAGACACTGCATGATGTCTCGCCGACCACCAAAGGCCGCCATCGGCATGCCACCACCAATCACTTTACCTAGGGTAGTAATATCTGGCGTAATATCGTAAATTCCTTGAGCACACTCCAGCCCAACACGAAAACCTGTCATCACTTCATCAAAGATCAATACACTTCTATGTTTCGTGCATAACTCGCGCAAAGTAGACAAAAATCTAGGTTTCGGTGCTACCAAGTTCATATTACCCGCAACCGGTTCGACGATAACTGCAGCAATTTCTCCACCAGATTGGCTAAATATTTTCTCTAACCCAACATGATCATTGTAATCCAATACTGTGGTACAACTTGCGATCTCCGTAGGAACCCCAGCAGAGCTAGGACAACCAAGAGTAAGCGCCCCAGAACCCGCCTTTACTAGTAATGCGTCATCATGGCCATGATAACAACCTTCAAATTTGATGATACGATTTCTACCGGTGTAGCCTCGTGCTAGACGAATAGCACTCATGGTAGCTTCAGTACCAGAACTAACTAGCCTCACCAGCTCAATAGAGGGGACTAGTTTGCATATTAGTTCTGCTATTTCTAACTCGACTTCAGTTGGCGCACCGAATGTCAACCCATTTTTTACTGCAGCCTGTACTTTTTTGATTACTTTTGGGTGAGCATGACCAAGAATTAAGGGTCCCCAAGAACCAACATAATCTATGTAGACTTTATTATCTGCATCCCATACGTAAGCTCCTTGCCCACGCCTAAAAAATATTGGCACACCACCTACTGATTTAAATGCGCGTACCGGCGAATTGACTCCACCTGGAATATACTTCTGAGAAAGTTGAAATAGTTTTTGATTAAGTGAAGTCATTTGATCATTTGTTTAAATAACAAATAGGATATTTAGTTTGCTTGAATAAACAAGAAATTTTATTAGCCTCGGATTGGACGTCAAAGGCGCTAAATAGGGAATTACTAACTGCTACTGCATCGGCACCTTTATGTATCAACTCCGCAGCATTATCCAAAGTGATGCCTCCAATGCCAACAATTGGAATATGTAGATACTGCTTGGCTTGATATAACAAACTAATAGATACGGTTGCTGCGCCAGGTTTAGTAACAGAAACAAAGAACGCACCGAATGCAACATAATTTGCGCCATGTCGTTCTGCTTCAATGGCATATTTCAGCTGATTGTAACAGGAGGCTCCGATGATCTTTCCTGCCCCCAACCTGCGCCGAGCCTCACTTATAGCCATATCTTCCATCCCCAGGTGTACTCCATCCGCACCAGCCTCAACAGCAAGATCGAGGTCATCATTGATAATCAGGGGAACATGAAATTTCCGACAAAGATGAACAAGCGAAGCTGCCTGTTCTAGCTGCAGAATACTATCAGCTGTCTTGTTACGGTATTGGATCAACTTCGCCCCACCAGCAAGTGCTTGTTGCGTTAGCATAACTAAGTTGACGGTATCAATCACATCTGGAGTAATTGCATATAAACCACTAATTTCCGGATGCGACATCCAACTTATCCCCTTCCTCAGCATCATGTTCATTGCGAGCCCAGAATAAACGGTCAGGTAGATACTGCCCCATCCCTGGATGAAAACCAGCTTTCAAAGCTTGCCAAGTGTATTCTTGTGCCTCATATACCCCCTCAGCGACAGGTAAACCATTGGCAAGAGTAGCAGCAATGGCCGAAGCCAGTGTGCAGCCTGAACCATGGTAAGAACCAGTTAACCGCTGCCATGCATCCGAACGCACAATACCCGCAGCTGCATACAGAGTATTTATCACCTGAGGAGAATTTTCATGAGTTCCCGTGATTAACACATAATCGCAGCCCATATGTAAAAGCCGGCCACCACACTGGTCCAAATCTAATACCTCATCGTCATCTTCATCCTGTGCTAGCCGACGCGCCTCCATGCTGTTAGGAGTGATGATAGTAGCCTGGGGGAGCAATAATTCACGCATTGCTGTCACCATATCTTCACTAGCAAACTCGTCACCACGAGCCGAGTTAAGCACGGGATCTAGCACCAAAGGAATATCCGGATAATCCGAAATTACTTCAGCAATAGCTGCGATAATTTCAACACTACCCAACATTCCGATTTTGAAAACATGTACCGGCATATCCTCAAGCACTGCACGTGCTTGATCTGTCACCCACCTGGGGTCTAATGCCATGATATCATCCACTCCAGCAGTATCCTGTACGGTAATCGCAGTGATCACTGATAATGGGTGGCAGCCCATGCTGGCAAGAGTGAGAATGTCAGCCTGGATACCAGCACCACCGCTCGAGTCGTTAGCAGAAAAAGAAAGAACTATAGGGGGTGGCTGAAGCATACATTAATACCGTAAAATGATATTTTAACCTAATATACTTATATCATGCCTAATACTGAGACTCTCGCGTATCGAAGCTACATGTGCCTCATTTGCGGTTTTATCTATGATGAAGGCGAAGGATCTCCTGAAGAAGGTATCCCTCCAGGTACACGCTGGGAAGACGTACCAATGAACTGGGTCTGCCCCGAATGTGGTGCGCGTAAAGAAGATTTTGAGATGGTTGAAATTTAAATGCGCATTCTGCACACCATGTTACGAGTTGGAAGTTTGGAAAAATCAATCGATTTTTACTCAAATGTTCTAGGAATGAGAGTCTTGCGACGCAAAGATTACCCAGAAGGAAAATTCACTCTGGCATTTGTTGGCTACCAAGAAGAGATTGATGGCGCAGTACTCGAATTAACACACAATTGGGATGTGGAAAAATATGATTTAGGAGCAGGTTACGGCCACATCGCCATCGAAGTGGATGACGCTTATCTAGCCTGTGAAATGGTCAAAAAACGTGGTGGTAAAGTTACCCGCGAAGCGGGGCCGATGAAACATGGTGCCACCGTTATTGCTTTTGTAGAGGACCCTGACGGTTACAAGATCGAGTTCATCCAGAAAAAAATACGACAGGAGTAAATTTAAAATATGTAAAATGCAGCATAGAAGCGCACCGCAAATATTTTGCTTTATAATTATTCATGCTCGCACTGGTAACATGAAGAAATATCGATACGACGTATAATAGGAAGTGGAAACAACGGTATGTTTACTATCAAAAAATACGTATGGTTAACGGCTTTGTTACTTGGAACTGTTGCGGCAGTAACAGTAATTGCCCCCGCACAAGCTGGCAAATCATTAGATGCCCAAGTAATAGACAATGATGTAAATGTTGCCTTGGAGAAACTTTACAAGTCGAACTACGCTGCCAAGGGACTCCGGGCAAACGCTAAAGGAATCCTAGTGTTTCCTAATATTTATAAAGCTGCTTTCGGATTTGGTGCCCAGTATGGCAAGGGGGCACTTCGGGTAAATGGGAGAACGACGGGTTATTACAATACCTTAATGGCGTCCTTTGGTTTTCAAGCTGGTCTCCAGGGGTTTGGATATGCGTTATTCTTTATGGATGACGACTCATTATCTTATCTCGACAATAGCGGTGGATGGGAGCTTGGTGTAGGTCCGAGTCTCGTCATTGT
>QIFK01000209.1 GCA_003230615.1 Nitrosospira sp.
CCAACCCTGAGAGCATGGATAACTATGGAACAACAACCGAGGAAGGAACTACCGTAGCTGAAGAACGTGCTGCTGCAGGACCTGTTTCAGAAACTGCAGACCCAGCAGGTTTTGAAATTGATAATGCAATGCAGGCTGAAGAAGCTGCAGAAATAGCAGCAACAGCGACAGCAGCAACTGAAGAAGACGAGTATAGTGGTAAAGCGGTTCTACCTGGTCATAATCTCGATGGCAATGGAAATCCCATCACTGATGGTAAAGATCCTACCAAGTTAAATCATTAAAAGATGTATAGGGGCACGACGTGACCCATTGTAAAAGTAAAAACCATCATAAATGATGGTTTTTACTTTTTAAGACCTTCTGTATCTCTAGATCAACTGATTAAATCAGTTGACGCCAATCAAAACCCAAATCCTGATCTGCTACACCGATCCAATCTAGTTCACAGTTTATTGCGCCACTTAGCGCTGATTGTGCCAAATGTGGCATGTTATTTATTCTACTCAAGTGAGCTGCGATGAGATGCTGAAGCAAGCTGCAATCTAGATTTGCCAAGAGCTTTGCCGAGGTGGTATTTTCAAGATGCCCCAAACGACCTCCTACACGCTGCTTCAAACTTTTAGGATAATCACTTTCTGCAAGCAGTTGCGCATCATGATTACATTCTAGTACTAACGCATGGCAACGACTCAAGACCGTTTCAATATGGGTCGTGGAACACCCCGTATCAGTCAACACGCCCAATCGAAATGCGCCGTCACTGAATATAAACTGTGTGGGCTCATGCGCATCATGAGGAACAGGATAAGGCTGGATGCCGATGTCACCAACCGAAAAATGCTGATGGCTATCTATAATGTTGATTCTAGGTAATGTTGAGAAGGTTTTCTTTGCACCCCGCAGGGTGCCGTGAGTAAGCCACACCGGAACATCAAATTTTCGTGCAAAGCGCTCTACTCCGCCGATATGGTCCGCGTGCTCATGAGTAATAATAATTCCATCAACCATATCAGGCTGAAGGCCAAGCCGAGAAAGACGAGCAATAACTTCTTTCAAAGCAAAGCCACAATCTAGCAGTAATCTGGTTTTTGCCACCTCGATTACTAAACTGTTTCCCTGTGAACCGCTACCTAGGCAGGCAAATCTCATATACGATGAAAAAAAGGAAAATTTTAGGAAGACTCATGCAAGAGCGAAGATAAGCTTCAGCGAAACACACCTAAAGAAAAAAGGCACCACTTTAGTTAATGATAGTAAACTTTTTACTTTATCTCTCACGCTTCTTGATAAATTACTTGAGCTGTTCATAGAGCAAATTCAATATTCGATCTGCGGTATCAGAATTATCTAGCTTACCATCCTGATTAAATACCTTTACCTCGCTTCCTGACTCTGTACCGCTAACTTGGATACGATATTGATCAGGCTTCTTATCCTCCTTGTCATCATCACTCCAGAAAGCTAGGTTATCCAAGAAATTGACCTCATCATCCTCTACTAAACTGTTATCTGGGTCAACATAACGAACGAAGTAGATCCCTTCTGAACGATCACGATCTTCAACGGTAAAGCCAATACGATCAAGCGCCAACCCGACGCGGCGCCACGAACGATCAAATGCTCCATCCATTGTTAGAATGCCCCCATCTTCAGGATTAAGATGAGCACGCTCTTTAGTTTTGCTGTTAGCCAATACCGATCTAGCCCGTTCTTCAGCTACCCCAAAATGCATCATCAATCGCGCGAGCATCTCAGCTTCTAAATCTGGATCAGAAGGGCGATCTTCCATTGCACGGTGGCTAATGTAAATTTCGGTTGTACCTACTTCACCCCGTTCTAGACGAGAACGAAATTTGTCGAACTCAATTGCTGAGAGTGCTCTAAGAATTTTACTATCTGGAATGCCCGCACGATTTTCTGCCCAATCGGTTTCCATCACTCCGGCTTCAGGTACTTCTACCTTGATACTAAAACCCATTGCATTCCAAAAATCTTTGACTATCGGCCATACCTCTTCCGGTTCCCTCTTCACCACTAACCAACGCTGAGTTCCAGAACGCTCAATTCTTACCATAGAATCATCAGAGGTCTTAGGTAAAAGTGTGGAGGAAAATTCCACTGAATCCTTTCCACTGGCGCGTTCTTTGCTATAAGCAGAATAAGTTTTACTTTCAGATGGCTTGAGATCGGGCACAATATAGCGATCTTCTAAAACGGGTTCAGTTAAATCTGGGGGCACTTCAAGCGGAGGATTTTTTCCAGCTGTTTCGTATTCCATCTCTACCTCCAACTCCATCTTATTATCTTCCTCCATCAATTTATCAGAAAAACCAGAAAATAGACTGCAGCCCGATATTGCTAACGTGGCGTATAGCAGGTGATACTTCCACCATTTAATTTTTATTATCAAAGATTCCTGAATCATAATTCCAATCAAATTTTTATAGTTCCACCCCTGCTTGATGCATTGCATCCCTTATAACCTGATGATATTGAGCTGATAGTTGTGTCAATGGCAAACGCAAACCGGTATCTATCAACCCCATTTGCGCTACCGCCCATTTCACTGGGATTGGATTAGCTTCAACAAATAGATCCCAGTGTAATCTCAATAATTTATTGTTAACAGCACGAGCGGTGATTAGATCCCCAGCAAATGCCGCAACACACATTTCGTGCATCAATTTCGGCACAACATTTGCTGTAACTGAAATCGCACCATGCCCACCTTGCAATAACAATGCTAGGCTACTTGCATCATCACCACTATAAACTGCAAAGTCTTGTGGAGATTTACTCAACAAGTCAAAACCTCGCCCCATATCACCAGTTGCATCTTTAATTCCGATGACATTGGGGATCTGTGAAAGACGTAATACAGTTTCATTAGCAATATCTGCGACAGTCCTACTAGGAACATTATATAAAATCTGTGGAATATCTACTGCCTCTGCAACTGCTCTAAAATGCTGATATAAGCCTTCCTGAGAGGGTTTATTGTAATATGGAACTACTGACAAGCTCGCATTTGCACCAGCATCCTTTGCATAGCTGGAAAGATCAATAGCTTCAGTTGTAGAATTTGCACCAGTACCAGCAATAACCGGTATACGTCCTGCAGTATGTTTCACTGCAGTACTAATCAATATATGGTGCTCCTCATAATTAACCGTAGGCGACTCCCCGGTAGTGCCTACTACCACAATACCGTCAGTCCCCTGTTCTACATGAAAATCAATCAGGGCACGAAAACTCTCCAAATCCAACCTACCATCTTCATGCATAGGTGTGACGATAGCTACTAAACTACCTTTAAACATAACAGTCATCCAGCAAAAAGAAACATTTTACCTGAATCTTGTTCATCCTATTGAGATTCGCTTATTCAGGCCAGAACCTATTTTTCATAAAATACTAGTGTATTTTATAGTGTATATTCTAATCGTTAGTACGTGAACAGATCACTCCTTCGTAAATACCATAGCACCGTTCTTGTGATCTACCTTTATCGTGTCCTTAGCTGCAAAATGACCTTCTAGGATTTTCTTTGCAAGTGGATTCTCGATTTGTGCCTGTATTGCACGCTTCAGTGGACGCGCACCAAAAACAGGATCAAAACCAGCTTGGGCAAGTTCTGTTATTGCAGCTTCTGATACCTTTATATTCATTTCCATTTCTGCTAGTCGCGCCTCAACATATTGCAACTGTATCCGCGCTATCGAATGGATATGTTTCTTATCAAGTGCATGAAATACCACCACTTCATCAATGCGATTGATAAACTCTGGCCGGAAATAGGTTCTTACTTCACCCATCACTGCTAGCTTAATTACCTGATAATCATCACCCGCCATTTGTTGAATCATCTGCGAACCAAGGTTGGAGGTCATGACGATAACGGTATTCTTGAAATTAACAGTACGCCCCTGACCATCCGTCATACGTCCATCATCAAGAACTTGCAACAATACGTTAAACACGTCTGGATGAGCTTTTTCTATTTCGTCTAGTAGAATTACAGAATAAGGTTTTCTGCGTACCGCCTCCGTAAGATGACCTCCTTCTTCATAACCTACATAACCAGGCGGCGCACCGATTAACCGAGCTACAGAGTGTTTCTCCATAAACTCTGACATATCTATACGAATAAGATAATTTTCCGAATCGAATAGAAACCCTGCTAGAGCTTTGCACAATTCAGTTTTACCTATACCAGTCGGCCCCAGGAACAGAAATGAGCCGTAGGGGCGATTAGGATCGGAAAGCCCCGATCGTGAGCGGCGAATGGCGTCGGATACGAGATGGACTGCTTCATCCTGCCCCACTACTCGCTCATGTAATTTCTGCTCCATTTGTAAGAGCTTCTCCCGCTCACCCTGCATCATTTTGGATACGGGAATGCCAGTAGCGCGGGAAACTACCTCGGCGATTTCCTCTGAACCCACCTGAGTACGTAACAGCCGTGGCTTATTCGCCCGTCCAACTTGTTCTGCCTTTTTAGTTTGCTGAAGTTGGTCGCTGAGTTGTGATTGCAACTGCGCTTCCAATTGTGGAATACGCCCATATTGTAATTCTGAAACTTTTTGCCAATCACCCTTTCGGGTGGCTGCTTCTATATCTAACTTGGCCCTTTCCAATTCTTCCTTGACGTGTTGGGATCCTTGAACTTGCGATTTCTCAGCCTTCCATATCTCTTCTAGATCCGCATATTCACGCTCTTGTTTCTTTATCTCACTCTCAAGTAAAACCTGACGTTTCCGTGAAGCCTCATCTTTTTCTTTTTTTATTGCCTCTCGTTCAATCTTGAGTTGGATAAGACGGCGATCAAGCTTATCCATTGCTTCCGGTTTTGAATCAATTTCCATACGTATGCGTGCGGCTGCTTCATCAATGAGGTCAATGGCTTTATCAGGCAAAAAACGATCTGTGATGTAACGATGAGACAATTCAGCAGCAGCAACAATGGCTGGATCAGTGATGTCGACACCATGGTGCACCTCATATTTCTCCTGTAGACCTCGAAGAATAGCGATAGTAGCCTCCACTGTGGGTTCATCTACAAGCACCATCTGAAAACGCCTCGCTAGTGCAGCGTCTTTTTCAACATATTTACGATATTCATCTAGCGTAGTAGCCCCCACACAATGCAAATCACCACGGGCAAGAGCAGGCTTTAGCATATTACCTGCATCGATAGCTCCTTCCGCTTTTCCGGCACCCACCATAGTGTGAAGTTCGTCTATGAATATGATGGTGTTACCCTCATCTTGCGCAAGTTCTTTTAAAACAGATTTCAGGCGTTCCTCGAATTCCCCACGATACTTAGCCCCAGCTAATAACGCAGCCATATCAAGAGACAATACTCGCTTGTTTTTAAGCGTCTCTGGCACTTCACCATTAATAATGCGCTGAGCCAATCCTTCCACAATAGCAGTCTTTCCTACACCTGGCTCACCGATCAGAACCGGATTGTTCTTGGTACGCCGTTGCAATACCTGCATAGTTCGGCGGATTTCATCGTCACGTCCAATCACTGGATCAAGCTTCCCCATGCTTGCAAAATCTGTTAGGTCAAGTGTATATTTTTTAAGAGCCTCACGACCACTCTCAGCCTCAGCGTTATTTATGCTCTCCCCCCCACGAACTTCTTTGATAGCCTGCTCTAGGGCAGCACGACTAGCACCATGTTGTTTTAACAGTGTGCTAGATTCGCCCTTATCATGAAGCACTGCTAACAGAAACATTTCAGATGCAATAAATTGATCCCCCCGTTTTTGGGCTTCCTTGTCGGCCAAGTTGAGTAATTTACTAAGTTCACGTGAAGGGCTGATCTCCCCGCTAGTATCGCCTACTGTAGGTAAGCGCTCTATAGCCTTCTTCAATGCGTCTCGAAGAGGCAGAACATTAGCACCAGCCCTTTGTAACAGTGAAGCTGTACCACCATCTTCCTGCTGCAACAACGCAAGCAGCATATGCTGTGATTCAATGTACGGGTTATCATTTCCCACAGCGATGCTCTGTGCATCAGCTAGCGCTTGCTGAAATTTAGTAGTTAATTTATCAAACCGCATAAGATTTCCCATTTGAATTTATATAAGCACTATATATATGGAAATAAATGGGAATTTCAAGTGAAAAAACAAGGTGCCCTGCACATGAATTCGTTACTTTATTCGGTTAGAATGCTCGATTCAGGTATACATTGAATGTAAAACTTTTACTCTCCCAATGGATTTAGAAACTGAAATTAAGAATAACGTTAGCCAGTCATTAGCTGAGGACATCGGCACTGGGGACCTCACCACACTTCTGGTTCCTTGCGAGGTGACCGCTACTGCCAACGTTATTTGCCGCGAAAAAGCAATTTTGTGTGGTATTCAATGGTTTGAAGCGTGCTTTCGACAGTTTTCACCGAATACTGAAATAAGCTGGTTTGTTCAAGAGGGTGAGATGATTTATGCAGGACAAGAGTTGTGTAAAATTAAAGGGAACGCACGCACACTACTTACGGTCGAACGTCCTGCGCTTAATTTTCTACAAACACTATCTGCCGTTGCTACACAAACTCAGTACTACGTGAATGCAGTGCTAGGAACCGGCGCGGTAATTGTAGATACTCGTAAAACCATTCCAGGGTTACGACTTGCACAAAAATATGCGGTCAAATGTGGAGGTGGTATTAATCATCGTTTGGGTTTATATGACGGGATACTTATAAAGGAAAACCACATCATGTCTGCTGGAGGTATTGAGCAAGCCTTACACACAGCAAAAGAAATTTTCCCAATAGGTACATTAATTCAAATTGAAGTGGAAACACGGGATGAGTTGCTTAAGGCGCTCAATGTGGGAGCAAAAATGATTTTGCTAGATAATTTTGATCCTGATGAATTGCGATATGCAGTCACGCTAACTTCACAGTTGACAAACAAGCAGACAGCGCTTGAAGCCTCGGGAGGAATCACGCTAGATAATGTTCGTGAGATAGCAGAAACTGGTGTAGATCGAATCTCCATCGGTAGTATTACTAAGGATATAAAAGCTGTAGACTTATCGATGAATTTCTTTCTTCCATACAAATAACTGAAATTCCTCTCTATGTATAAGTAAAAATAGGATTCTGTAACCTTTACAGAATTACGTACCTAAACATCCAGACACATTTTTGAATTTATTGTAAAAGGAGATTAGATGCGTCTTAGAATAAATTTTGTGCCTGATAAAACAGTTTCGGCTCTGTTGCCTGCCCGCAATCTTAGATGACCTGGCCTACTTACATTCCTCAGTGGCCACTCTCGGTCAGCCCGGCTCTCTGGTTTGCGCTTGCTCTGGTAATCGCTGTATTGTTAGGCGAGGGATTAGTACGCTATCTAAAGTTGCCGCGTATTGTTGGCTATTTCTGCACTGGTCTGCTACTAGGTCCCGCTGGACTGGGGTTGATTCCGGAATTGCCCGCAATAGAATGGCGATTAGTGGTTGAGCTCGCCCTTGGTATCCTTTTGTTTGAATTAGGAAGTAAAGTAAATCTACGCTGGCTTAAGGCTAATCCCTGGATCGCCTATACTAGCCTGCTGGAAGCTGGTGCAACTTTCGCAGCCATATTTGGATTACTTATTTGGTTTGATGTGGCAGATGCCACTGCCGCAGCTGTCGCTGCGATCGCAATTACTACATCCCCTGCTATTATGGTTCGTACTGTAGCTGAATCGCGTGCACAGGGACAAGTTACAGAGCGATTACT
Organism: Nitrosospira sp.; assembly: GCA_003230615.1. Classification (GTDB taxonomy): domain Bacteria; phylum Pseudomonadota; class Gammaproteobacteria; order Burkholderiales; family Nitrosomonadaceae; genus BJGV01. The sequence goes on from QIFK01000209.1 coordinate 7,745, forward strand.
ACTAATGGCTGCACTTAATTGCATTTATGCAGTGATTTGTCACAAATTGGCCGTTGCTTTCATGCATGGTGAAGCCGGTATTAGCTCCATCCATGTTGTGTTTCAGCCACTCTATCTGATTGTTGGATCGGTTTTATTAGGCTGGCTATTTGGCGTCACCTTCGAGCGAATCCACCGCCATCTCGGGCAACATGAGGAAACTTTTTCATTCATTCTTTTTGGCATGATCACAATTGCGACAATCGTAGCTTCAACGCTCATGCTTAGCCCGATACTTGCGTTGCTAGCAGCAGGCTTAATTACACGATATCGTCGACAACGCCCCCAAACTTTTCCAGCACACTTTGGTTCTGCTGGGGCCGTCCTAGTTGTATTAATGTTTACTGCCAATGGCTTAGCTGCTGATCTTAGTGGACTACGTGAGAATATATTATTAGTCCTTCTGCTCATCATTATCCGTGCAATAGCCAAACTATTACCAGTACTCGCACTTGCAAGCTATAGCGGAATCGGTCTTCGGCAAGCAATGGCATTAGGGATTGCTCTCATGCCCATGTCCAGCGTTGCACTACTGTTAACATTGGATACTGGGATTGCTTTTCCAACATTTGGAGCAGGATTGGGACTAGCACTAATGAGTTGCATCGTAATACTAGAACTTACGGGCCCCATTTTAGTACAACTAGGACTACGGTGGGCCAAAGAAACTCCTGAGAAAATAGCATGAGTCTGATACCTTTTGCTCCGTCACGTCCTTTAAGTATCGGGGTAGAACTTGAATTGCAGTTACTTAGCTGTAATGATTATAATTTGGTCTCTTCTGCTCCCGATATTCTTCGCCAAATTGCCAAACACAATCATCCTGGCAAAGTAAAACCTGAAATAACCCGCAGCATGATCGAAATCAATACTTCAGTGCAGTATGGATATGGTGCGCTGGTTAATGAATTACGAAGTCTGCGCGATACCGTAACTAATGCAGGTCACTTTCTTAATTTAGCAATAGCTGGTGGCGGTACCCATCCATTCCAGCATTGGAGTGAGCAAAAAATTTATGATGCGCCCCGTTTTAATTACCTATCCGATCTATATGGCTATCTAGCGAAACAATTTACTGTATTTGGCCAGCATGTGCACATCGGCTGCTCAGGACCAGACGAAGCACTCTATTTGATGCACAAGCTATCACATTACATACCACATTTTATTGCTCTCTCTGCAGCATCACCCTTCGTACAAGGCCATGATACGGGGTTTTCCTCGACGCGCCTTAATTCGGTTTTGACCTTCCCAATGAGTGGACGGGCTCCATTTGTATTAAATTGGGAAGACTTTGAGCAGTTCTTTGACAGGATGGTATCTACTGGTGTAGTCAAATCAATGAAAGATTTTTATTGGGATATCCGCCCCCAACCGGAATTTGGGACTATCGAAATTAGAGTATGCGATACGCCCCTTACAATTGAAATTGCCGCTGCTATAGCCTGCTACATTCAAACAATGTCGAGTTATATCATGACAAAACAATCAGCCGAACCAGAAGAAGATGATTATCTAGTTTATACGTTTAATCGCTTCCAGGCTTGCCGTTTTGGACTTGAAGGAGTTTTCATTGACCCACTCACAAATAAGCAGCGTAGTTTGCGAGAAGACATTACTAATATGTTGACAAGTATTGCTGACCACACTAAAGAATTGCAGGCAGAGGAAGCAATGGAATGTATTCGAGAAATATTAGCTGAAGGAAATGGTGCAAGTTGGTTACGTAAAACGTATGAGCGCGAGCATCATCTCAACAACGTTATGCAGCAACAAGCTGATCTGTGGATGGGTAACTAAAGTTTTTCAATCAGTAGAGATTTCACGAATACCACTACCTTGCATCAACCACCAATAAAAATAAGCTCCTAAACGTGTTCAGCAATAAAAGTTTTAATTGCTTCAGTATCGGCATCCATTATAACGAACCGTTGCGGTAAATTCTCCAGATTTTCGTAACCAGCTGGGCGACTTGGTTCGGACCCAATAGCCTCGATGATGCTTTCAGAAAATTTTGCTGGCAATGCAGTCTCCATACAAATCAGAGGAACGTCTTTCTCACGATACTCTAGCCCTACTTTCAAACCATCAGCAGTATGTGTATCTACTAATACATCGTATTTCTCATAAATTTTACGTATGGTATTCATGCGCGCTTCATGGTTACTAGTTCCTGATGTAATACATGATCTTGTTATCTTTTCCCACAATAGCGTACCGGCAATATCAAAAGCTCTACCACTATCTACTGCTTGCCACAACTCTCTAACTTTAGCAGCATCCCTCCCAGTTAAATCAAAAATAAAACGCTCAAAATTAGATGCTTTTGAAATATCCATTGAAGGGCTACTAGTGTGTTGT